>NZ_LWGJ01001462.1:0-3109 GCF_001635845.1 Oleiphilus sp. HI0132
ATACTAATGGCCTAACGACGTCGACAGCCGTGGGTGAAGACTACCTGACAACGGTGAATTCTGGTGATTGTCGATATACCTATCAGGCAACAGTTGATGGACATAACGTTGAGTATGACCCGAACACCGGCACTGTCTATACAGATATTCAGCCTTAAGCAGTTTTATTAAGAAAGTAAGCTTTGTTGTTACGATTTTTAAACAAAAACATACATTAATGATGTGCGANGTTTTAAAAGCATGTCTATAGTTAAATCAATAGATTAGTGAACGAAGTTTTAGTGCTACTTAAACTTGGCGTTAAGTCCAAGAAGCATTAACTTTTAATTTTAACGAACGAAAGCAGTAAATAATTATTAAGATTTAGGAGCTCTACTCATGAAGCGTCAAGCGGGTTTTACACTCATCGAATTGGTCATGGTTATCGTGATCTTAGGTATTTTGGCAGCCTTTGCATTGCCTCGTTTTGCAGACTTAGGTGGTGAAGCGCGTGCTGCAGCACTTCAAGGTGCTTATGGCGCGATGAGGTCTGCGTCATCCATAGCTCACGCAGACTATTTGGCTCAGGGCGATAACTCCTTGACTGAAATTACAATGGAAGGTCAGGTTATTCAGATGTTGAACGGCTATCCTGAAGCACAAACTGCTGGATCTGAAGGTATTCTTGATGCTGCTCAGATTACTGCTGCTGATTTCGATTTGGGTGGTACTCCAGGCGGTTTAGCAACTTCGACGGTTACAGTGACAGCTTCAGGTGTAACACCAGCTAATGCAGCAACTTGCCGTATTACCTATACAGCTGCTGCAGCAAATAATAGCCCAACTATTTCAATTGATGTTACGAATTGTGATTGATTAGTAGTTGTGTGAAAAAGCGCCGGTGGGCGCTTTTTTTCGTTTTTTAAAGGCAAGATTTTTGTCGAACAAGATCATAGCAAACTATTCAAAACAGACTAACCAGCATGGTTTTACCTTGATTGAGCTGGTGATGGTCATCGTGCTCATCGGTGTTCTAAGTGTCGGTGCCAATAGCCTGTTCTCTTCAAAAGACTCCTATGCAGACTACTTAGCCAAGGAAAGGCTTCTTTCTCTTGGTTTACTCGCGCAACAGTTAGCCTTGGGTGTCAGTGCTCAAGAGGTGCAAATAGCGGGTGCGGCACCTATACCGTCGGGAGATCCAGCGGAAATACAGTTTATTCGTACCGCTGGCGGCGACCTGCATTTTACCCTACTGAAGCATCAGCAAAGCGTTCAGACTTATCAACTGGAAACACCTTTGCCCACAATTTCAATAGATGGCCTTGCGCTGGCGTTGGGGGCTACTGTTAGTTTGGCGTGGGATCAAACAGCAAGTATGGACGATGCCGCAAATCACAATGTTACGATCGTTGGTACGAAAACCCATCGTATTTGCTTCTCCTCCTCGGGTTTTGTTTACGAATCGTCGGGGGCATGCCCGTGAGAGCTAATGTTACTCGTTCAAGAAGTTTAAGCCGACAGCAAGGCGTCACCTTGGTTGAACTCGTCATTTCTATTGTGATTCTATCGATTGCTATGGTTGCAGTGCTGAACTCTTTCAGTTTTACCATGAAACATAGTGCTGACCCCCTTTGGAGGAATAAGACCTTAAAGCTGACACAGTTATATTTTGACGAAATATTATCAAAGAATTATGACCACGCTACGCCCGTGGGTGGTGTGCCGATGGTCGCGAGCCCAGGTTGTACAGCAGCAGATCTGGGTCCCGATTCACCCGGAGGCGTCCTGGAAACTCGCTCTGTCTATAACGATGTGGATGACTATGATGGTTTGACAGATGCTCCACCGGTCAGCTTAACTGCAGGTTTAGATAGTTCTTATGACAGTTATAGTGTTTCTATTAGTGTGGCGTGCGATACCGCTAACTTAGTGTCAGCGAGTGCAACGAATCACGCCAAGAAAATAACTATTTCGATAACGCCACCGGGCCAAAGTACGATGACCTTTGCCGCTTATAAGGGGAACTTCTAATGTCGCGCCCCTTAAATGACTCTAAAGGATTTACCTTAATCGAGATGATTGTCACGATTGTCGTGATAGGTATTCTAGGTGTAGGAATTGCCGGATTTATCGGTCGAACTACGGAGGGCATGATCGATGCCTCTGAGCGCGGTAAAATATCTGCCATTGCTTGGGTGGTATCAGAGAAGCTAAGTAGAGAACTACGATTAGCTTTACCGAATAGTATTCAAACGCTTAGTGGCGGCTCATGTATTGAGTTTATTCCCACTGTCGCTGCAACGGACTATTTAAGTGTGCCGATTTTAAGTGGGGCCAGTAGTTTCGAGGTGGTACCTTTTGCTAGCTACGTGGATGCAAGTGTCGATACTAGCCAGGACAGAGTGGCCGTTTATAGTAATGCCGTCAGTGATGTTTATGACCTATCTGGAAGCCAGCGCGTAATTAGTAGCTTGCTTTCTAGTATTACTGCCGGCGCAACAGCCGGTGCTTTGACGATTAACTTACAATCAAGCCATCAATTTGTCAGTGACTCCCCAACTAAGCGTTTGTTTATTAGTCAGGACCCCGTGATGTTTTGTTTTAGCGGTGGCTTTCTCTATCGTTATTTTGATTATGGCTTTGATTCGACCCCTGATACCAACAAGCAAACTGTCATGGCAAATGGTGCGAATTTAGGTAGCTTTGCTTATACAGACGCCAGCCTGACTCGTAATGCTGTGGTAAATATTGCTTACAGTGTTACAGGTAGTAATGGTGAACTCCAGGCCGTAAATCAAGAGGTGCAAATTCGCAATGTACCCTAGGCAACTCCACTTTAGACAACTACACCTTAAGCAGCGAGGTATTGGACTTCCTGCGACAATATTTTTGATCGTTATTCTTGCTTTGATCGTTTTGGCAATGAGTGATCTGGCTGAAGATTCCAGTATGGGCTTTGCTCAAGACTTTGAATCTACACGAGCCTTTTACGCGGCGGAAAGCGGTGCTCAGATAGCGCTAAACAGAGTGTTCGTTGGTGGGACAACTTGTAATGATGCAATGGGGTATCTGGACTTTGATGCAGGAGGGAGTAACCCTGGCTTGGATAACTGCATTGCACAACTGATTT
>NZ_LWGJ01001463.1:0-4832 GCF_001635845.1 Oleiphilus sp. HI0132
CTCCCATCATTTCGCATAACTGCTTAACAATCGCCAGCCCTAGACCACTGCCACCATACCTTCTGGTCGTTGAGGCATCGACTTGAGTGAATGAGTCGAACAACTCCGCTATTTTATCTTTTGGAATACCTATACCGGTATCGGATACTGAACAATTTAGGCGAAGGAGGTCTCGACCATCTGCAGAGAGCTCAGGAGTTAGCGACACTTTCACATAGATCTCGCCTTCGTGAGTGAATTTAATCGCATTACCCACCAGGTTTGATAGAATTTGCCTAATTCTTCCAGGGTCCCCTTTTACCAGGCTATGTTCAACATCAACAACGTCAATAATCAATTCAACATCGTCTTCACAAGGGCGATGACCGATGGCTTCAGAAAATTCGCCAATCATTGAGCGCAAGTTAAACTCTAGAACTTCAATATCCAACTTGCCGGCTTCGATCTTGGAAAAGTCCAGAATATCATTGATCACAGCGAGCAAAGAATGAGCACTCGATCGAGCTAAGGTCACTTGATGATGCTGCTCTTTATTAAGCTCACTATTAATTAGCAGCCCCAACATACCTAAGACACCATTCATTGGTGTACGTATTTCATGGCTCATGCTGGCTAAAAACTCGCTTTTGGCTCTAACAGCAGACTCGGCCTCATCCCGGGCAACGATAAGCTCTTTAGTCTTCTGCTCTAATGCTGCCAATGCATACTTAGATTCTTGATCACTCGCCTCTAAAGCCTTTTCATGCATTTGCCTCATTACCAGCATATGATTGAACGCTTCAGCCAAGCGTCCTATTTCATCATTGCTATCAATCTCGACTCGCTGATCCATCTCTCCTGCCGCAACAGCCATTGTTGCTTCTGCAAGCTTTGTAATGGGCCTAGAAACTCGTCGTGCCTGCCACAAAGCCAAGACAATACTAAGCAGCCCGGTCAGTATGACAAATACCGTTACTATCTGTTTTAGCCAATACGCCGAAGCCAAAGCTTCTTTCTTATCTACCTCGCTGATCAAACTCCACTCAATATTAAATATGCGTACCGAGTGATGAATACCAATTACCTCTTCACCATTCGGCCCCACATATTCGTAAGCCTCTTCATAGTCATGCTCCAAGTCATGAGTTTGGAATTCTGAAGTTTTTTTACACCTATAAGCTTTTGATACAACGCCTTCTTCAGCACCTACTGCATGCTCCTTTCGCCACTTTTCGAATTGTTCAGTTGCGATAGTTCGCTCCAGAATCTCTGACTGATCATCGATACTGGTTCTAAGCAAGCCGTCGGCACCGACTAGATAATGTGAAGCATTAATTTTCGCCAAATCTCGTGACAGCAGGTTTATCAATTGCTCTAATCTAATTTGAATAGCAAAAGAACCGATAACTGCGCCGTCACCCGAAAAGATCGGTGCCGCAATAAAACCATCTGGGCGCCCCTTAGATGGCGCATAGCGTTCGATATCTGAAAAAAGCGTTTTCTTCTGTTTGAGTGTTTACTGCACAAGCCACGAAAACTTTGTCTGGGCATAGCGCCCGTCGAAAAGATTGGTACCAAAGTCATCTTCATGCTCAATGGTATACAGAATATTGCCTTGATTATCGATTAAGAATATATCGTAAACATAGGGATAAGCAGCGCCTATCGCAACAATACTGTCTTCCTGGCCTTTTACCCGTGCCTGCCAGTCTGAGCTGTGCACATAAGTGAATAAATCAGTATTGCTGTGCTCGTAACCCTCTCGAAGTGAAATCAGTAGGTCTTTGTGGGTCGGCACTCCTGCCTGTAAGGTGACATCGGTAAAACGATAGTTGAACCAGCTTCGAATGAAGCGCTCATTAAGGTCAGCGGCCTGAACCAACTCATCAACAGCTGCTTGTCGCAAGCTTGAATAAGCTTGATAATAGCTCATAGAGGCGATCAAGATCATTGGCACGATTGCCAGAACTAAAAACCAGAAAGTCAGCTTGAAGCTAAGAGATTTTCCGAAGCTCTTGGCTACCGGCTCAGACACCTCATTACCAATCAGAATATTAGCCTCACCTTCAGGCACGACGAACCTCACATGTTGAACAGTGAGTTTTGTTATTTTTATTCTTTGCGTACATCAAGACTCTCTAGCAGGTGAAACTTTTAGAAGGCCTTGATTATTTATAGTTCAGGTCACGCAGTATTGCGAGCCACCCAAGCTCTATAATAGGTGCTTGTGACTAACTCTCTACACCACCAAAGGGGCAATCCATCACGGCGGCAACACCTTTTATCAAGTAACTCTGCTTTGCCGTGACAACTGCATCGGATTTGGCAGCCGCGAGCAAACCTTTCAATAACCGTGGTTTTAACAATGGGTAGGCCAAGCCCAAGTCATGCACTGCTCGAGTAAACCTTGCTGATTGGCAGTCACTTATTGGTAGCAAGGTAATCCCGGCAACGCTTGCAGCCTCACAACCTTCTTTGAAGGCTTGCTGATAAGTTGCTTGCTCACGTTCCAAGCCATAATAGACAATACGGGACAGCACAACTTGGTAAAGAGAAGCAATTTTCTTAATGTCTTTATATTTTGGTTTTTCTGGACGCGACAAGCCAAAATATCGATCACAATGCTGCTTAAGGAGCTGGAAAATCAGCCACTCAAAAACATCAATTTTTCCATCAGCATGAATTAGTTCCAGAAACAAAGAACGATAATGACGATATTGCACTAAAGACATCAGCTTTAATGCGGGTATGCTTAGTTCAACAATCTCCAAGCGCTGCTCGGAGTTTAGCTCAGCTAAAGGCTTGATCATGTCAGCAACTGAATCTGCAAGATCACCACCAATCTTTTGAGGTGAACCTTTTTGGCTTGAACTAACGACCTTAAGCTGTTTTTTGACGACAGCTTCCTGTTCATCAAGCAAGACTGCACACATTAAGGCAGGCGCTTCACTGGGTTCGTGAGCTTTACCAACAAGCAAATCATAAGCTGACTTGAAAACACCATCCTGACTAAATGCCGGCTCAAACTCTATCGGTTTATGCTCTACAGGTTTTGCAGATTCAGCTTTTTGCTCGCCTATTGTTGGTTCTACTACTTGCTCACTCCCAGCAAAAGACGATACAGTTTCACCACTACCGGATAAAACACTTGCTTCCCGCTCTAGTGAAGAAGGCTTCATAAAACGGCCGCTCCACCGTGGCATAACTCTGCGAATCCGTTCTTCTAATGGCGGGTGCGTAGCAAAAAACTGGGTGAAGTAGCGCCTAGGAGATCCGATGCGAGAAAAGAACAAGTGGCTCACTTCATGAGCGCCATGATGCACAACTTGTGACTGGGCAGTGGCACCACCAATCAAACTCAAGGCCTCACCAATACCATTGGGGTTTCGGGTAAACTGCACTGCAGAGGCGTCGGCCAAAAACTCTCTCTGACGGCTTACAGCAGACTTTATGATCATGCCAAATAACTGGCCAATCGAGCCAAGTAGCCATAGGCACAAACCAAATGCAAACAGGCCCGCAACCACGCCGCCATTATTTCGGCCATGACCATAGCTACGATAGCGACGCCCTCGTTGACTCGTCATACGCATCACCATATGACCACTTTCACTAATCATTAGAATGCCATGCAAGACAACCAGTAACTTCATGTTCAGGCGCATATCGCCATTAAGAACATGGCTAAATTCGTGAGCAATAACTCCCTGCAGCTGATCTCGGTTAAAAGTATCCAAACAACCTTGTGTGACGCCAATAACGGCATCCTCAACCGACAAACCGGCGGCAAAGGCATTAATACCTGGTTCTTTTTCAAGCAAATAAACTTGTGGCACTGGGATACCCGCGGCCAAAGCAATCTCCTCGACAACATTTAGTAAGCGCTTTTCCTGAGCCTGGCTTGAGTTTGTCAGAACAGGTCGACCGCCCAAAGCTTCAGCGACAACCCTTCCTCCGTCTCGCAAAGAGAGCCATTTGAACAGCATAGCCATCGCCAAGACGCCTACGACGAGAAGCGTCGTCCAGGTAAATTTTTTCCAACCTAGTGCGGTGATCAGGTTTTCGCACCACTGAAAAATGTTCCCGCCTGCATCAGCAATCGGATTCACTCCATCCAGTGCATACTCTGGGTTACTGTATAAAACGAAAAACGCGACACAGAGGTTTGTAAGCAAAACCAATAAGACGACAGCAATGGTAAACAATGCCAACAACCATAAGGTTTGTTTCCTGGCATCATCTTGCGCTTTATAGAAGTTCATTGTCTAGAATGAAACTTTGGGAGCCGATTGAATTTGTGCCGAGTCTTCAAACTCTAGAAGCGTCGCGTCTTCTCTGTGACTAAAGCTGGTAGCAAAAAGGTTTTGAGGGAAGCTTTGACGATATTGATTATATTCAGTAACTGAATCATTAAAGGACTGACGCGCAAAGGACACACGATTCTCGGTGCTAGTCAGCTCTTCAGAAAGCTGGCTCATGTTATCACTAGCCTTCAGTTCCGGATAAGCCTCTACAGCCACATTTAGACTTCCTAAAGCACTTTGTAATAAACCTTCACTTTTAGCAAGTTCCTGCAACGCTCCCGCACTAGAAGGATTAGCGGATGCTGCTTTAAGGCCTGCCAGAGCTTGATTACGAGCCGATATAACCGCTTCCAGCGTTTCACGCTCATGTGTTAGATAAGCCTTAGCCGTCTCGACTAGATTAGGAATCAAGTCATAACGACGCTTAAGCTGAACTTCAATTTGAGAGAAAGAGTTTTGATAGCGATTTTTTAAAGCTACCAAGGTATTGAAAATACGAATGATATAAAAAATCGCAAAAATGATAATGAAGGCTGTTACTAAACTGCT
>NZ_LWGJ01001464.1:0-564 GCF_001635845.1 Oleiphilus sp. HI0132
CATCAGCTTTAATGCGGGTATGCTTAGTTCAACAATCTCCAAGCGCTGCTCGGAGTTTAGCTCAGCTAAAGGCTTGATCATGTCAGCAACTGAATCTGCAAGATCACCACCAATCTTTTGAGGTGAACCTTTTTGGCTTGAACTAACGACCTTAAGCTGTTTTTTGACGACAGCTTCCTGTTCATCAAGCAAGACTGCACACATTAAGGCAGGCGCTTCACTGGGTTCGTGAGCTTTACCAACAAGCAAATCATAAGCTGACTTGAAAACACCATCCTGACTAAATGCCGGCTCAAACTCTATCGGTTTATGCTCTACAGGTTTTGCAGATTCAGCTTTTTGCTCGCCTATTGTTGGTTCTACTACTTGCTCACTCCCAGCAAAAGACGATACAGTTTCACCACTACCGGATAAAACACTTGCTTCCCGCTCTAGTGAAGAAGGCTTCATAAAACGGCCGCTCCACCGTGGCATAACTCTGCGAATCCGTTCTTCTAATGGCGGGTGCGTAGCAAAAAACTGGGTGAAGTAGCGCCTAGGAGATCCGATGCGAGAAAAGAACAA
>NZ_LWGJ01001465.1:0-3277 GCF_001635845.1 Oleiphilus sp. HI0132
CGCGTTCAGGCACGCCACCAAAGACCCGAAATGCATGATTGTGTGCATCAAACAGCATCTCGTGCGTTTGTTTGTAATAAGCTCGCAGGAAGAAAGCTCGACTATTGCTTAGCTTGAAGTAAGCAACTTGAAGGCAGCACTTCCGACCATTGATCGTGGCGAAATCTTCGCCCCAATCAAACTGGAATGCTTCGCCTGGTGCAAAAGTCAGTGGAACATAGACTCGCTTAGCGGCAGTGCTCTTTGCTTCATGTTGCTCTTGTCGCCACTGCCGTGCAAACGCAGCAACACGATCATAGGAACCGGTGTAACCCAGTTGTACTAAATCCTGGTATAGCTGCTTGACTGACTTACGCTGCTTTCGATGCTTTTTCACCTCACGGTGAAGCCAGCAGGTTAAGGTCTTCTCGTAGTCATCCAGCTTACTCGGCGACTTCCTTGCAGGGTAGCTTGGGTCTAAATTTCTATTATTGAGGTATTTACGAACAGTAATTCGTGACAATCCGGTCTTCCGAGCAATCGATCGAATCGATTGTCCCTCCCGAATATGCGAGCGTCGAATTACGCTTAGTAGAGCCACGTCTATCACTCCATTTTCTCCTGCTTTGCTGAAGCAGGGATAGGTTTATACGTGGGTCAAAATTCGATGCAAATATATGGCTTTAGTGGGTCAGTTTTGGGTGCAAATCAACAATGAGGCCAATGTAGCACTGATGTAGCACAACTTATTCCAAGCATGCCAGCTACTAAAATAACCAATTGAAATAAAAGAAGAAAAATGGTGCCCCCTCCCTGACTTGAACAGGGGACCTACCGATTATGAGTCGGGTGCTCTAACCAACTGAGCTAAGGGGGCACTGATTTTGGCTTTGAGCCAAGAGATGATCCAGAGAGTTCTTGATCAATACGGGGCGCATTATAATGCGCCCCGAAAGAAGATGCTAGAGGAAAATGCTTATTCGTCCAGGAAGCTTCTTAGGTGATCTGAGCGGCTTGGATGGCGTAGTTTTCTTAGCGCTTTCGCTTCGATCTGACGGATACGCTCACGCGTTACGTCGAACTGCTTACCTACTTCTTCCAAAGTATGGTCTGTGTTCATTTCGATACCAAAACGCATACGTAGTACTTTTGCTTCTCTAGCAGTTAGTCCGGAAAGAACCGTACGTGTAGACTCTCTTAAGCCCTGGCCTGTAGCCGTATCAACGGGCGATTCTGCCTGGCCATCTTCGATAAAGTCACCCAAGTGTGAATCTTCGTCATCACCAATAGGCGTTTCCATTGAGATTGGTTCTTTAGCAATCTTAAGGACTTTACGTACCTTGTCTTCAGGCATATCCATGCGCTCACCTAACTCTTCAGGTGTTGGCTCGCGGCCCATTTCCTGAAGCATCTGGCGTGAGATGCGGTTCAATTTATTAATGGTTTCGATCATGTGTACCGGAATACGGATCGTACGTGCCTGGTCAGCAATAGAACGAGTAATTGCCTGACGAATCCACCATGTAGCGTAAGTCGAGAACTTGTAACCACGGCGATATTCGAACTTATCTACCGCTTTCATCAAGCCAATGTTACCTTCCTGAATCAGATCCAGGAACTGTAGGCCACGGTTGGTATATTTCTTCGCGATGGAGATAACCAAACGAAGGTTGGCTTCTACCATTTCCTTTTTCGCACGACGCGCTTTTGCTTCACCAATCGATACACGACGGTTGACGTCTTTAATTTCAGCGATGGTCATGCCAGTTATGTTAGCCATTTCTGCGATCTTTCTTTGCGCACGCGTAATTTCAACACGGTTCGCTTCTAGCTTCGCTGCACAGGGGTGACTTTCTTCAATTAGGCCGTCAATCCACTGTAGGTTTGCTTCATTACCCGGGAATCGTTTGATGAACTCTTTACGATCCATACCGCAATATCTGGAGCAAAGCGCCATAACTGCACGCTCATTAATCCTAACGATTTCGTTGGTAGTACGAACTTCAACGATCAAGGCATCGAACTGCTTGGCACTCAATTTAAACGGTGCAAACAGTTTACCTAGCTCATTATAAGCTTTAGCTGCTTCTTTACTGCTACGAGTATGCTTTGCTTCTTCTGCTAAGGCTACCGCTAGCTGAGCACGAAGTTCATCCATGCGCTCACGCACTTCTTCTGGATCAGGGCCTTTCTCGCCCTCTTCTTCGTCATCGTCGTCGGAATCAGCACTATTCGCTTCGACTATAGGAGCCGGTGCAGGAATCGCATCGGTCTCTGGGTCAACAAAGCCTGAAATAATGTCACTTAGACGGCCTTCTTCTTCCACTGTCGTGTCATATCGATCCAAGATACCCTGAACGACACCCGGAAAGTGAGCCAAAGATGCCATCACATCCCGAACACCTTCTTCGATACGCTTGGCGATACGAATTTCGCCTTCACGCGTTAGTAGCTCTACAGTACCCATTTCACGCATATACATACGTACTGGGTCAGTTGTTCTGCCTGCTTCGGTTTCTACTGCTGCCAGTGCCGCAGCTGCTTCAGCCGCCGCCACTTCGTCTGTTGAATCTCCATCTGACATAAGCAATGAATCAGCATCAGGCGCAACTTCAACAACCTGAATACCCATGTCGTTGATCATGCGAATAATGTCTTCAACCTGATCCGGATCCGCAATATCTTCTGGAAGGTGGTCGTTTACTTCTGAGTAAGTCAGGTACCCTTGTTCTTTACCGCGGGCGATGAGATCTTTTAAACGAGACTGTTGTGAATTGCCTGACATGTCTATCCTATAAGTTGGAATTCGTTACTGATGGCCGATCAAAAAATAGTCGGCCATTATATAGAAAGTTTGCTTTTCAACCAAATCAATATGGATCCAAAATGAGATTTTTCAAGTCTGAATTGGAATAACTTTCATAAATTTGGCCGTTTCGAATACTAAAAGGCCTTTTACTTAGATTTCCTTAGGGAAATAGCTCTTAGCGCTTGCTTTTCAGATTCGCTCATTTCACTAGGAAGCTTATTGAATTTTGTTGCTTTCAAGGCGTCATTCTGGGTTTGTTTATTCTTCAGCCGTTGCAGCAAGTCAGTCGCAACGTCCTGGATTTCCTTCGCGTCGGGCACCCATTCCAAGCGATCAAATAAGCTAGAGAACTGAGCACGATAACCCACTTCATCCGTAGCCAGAAATAACAACAAAGACTGAGTCGTTGCTATTTTTTGAAGAAAGAGAAACTCTGCGAAGTCACGAGTTTGCTGAAACCCTTGGTGCCCACTGATCATACTTAGATAA
>NZ_LWGJ01001466.1:0-1573 GCF_001635845.1 Oleiphilus sp. HI0132
CCGAAAAGTACGTCGCATATTTTTGTCTCGATTTGATCGTGACATAGTAACTAATAAATAAAATAGACGAACAAGTAACGATCGCCAAAGCCGCACCATAAGGAATCATGACTGCATAAGGTAAGAGCGTGCTCAAGAAAGCCAACACGATTCCAAGCCAAGCCTGCAAATAGACAATACGATTCAAGTACGGGTGATTATTCTGCAATTTAAGGAAGTTCGATACAAATACCATCCCCGATGTCACGATTAAGGGCGTTATTACCGCCATACTCTGCTCATTCCATACCGGAAAGTTTGGCCAGATAAATTGGTAAGCAAAGCCCGTCAGGGACATCTGGGCTACAGCAAAGGTAATCACGTACAAAACGTAGAACAGGTAAGCACTATCTCTAAGTCGCAAAAAAAGAAAGAAGTTATACAAAGCCATCACCAGAACGATGCCATAGTACAAACCGTGCTCGGCAAAGCGATATTGGTCAGCCTCAAAATAGCTTTTCTCTGGCCAAAGCGTAGCAGGCAACTGAATGGAACTTGAAGAGCGAACTTTCAAGTAAACATGCTGTGCTTCATCAGCGCCATCGATTGGAAATAGAAATGCTCGATGTTGAATAGGACGCTCAGAGAAAACAAAGTGATCACCTGTACGGACAAATTCAACGACTTCACCTCCTTTAACCCGATAAAACTCGATTTCATCTAGCAAAGCATAATTGATTTCCAACAACCAGGCGTGGTCATTCCCTGGCACCACAAAGCGGAACCAGTAGGTATCATGCGAAAAACCAAATGATGGCACTTCCTGCTCGTTCGAGCGCCAGTCCCAGAGGTTGTAGCCATGCACATCATCTATCGTCAAGCCATGTGTCGGATCGACAAAGAACTCAAGATGGTCTCCAGACAATGGTATGCCATTGGTGTAATGCTCCTCCGCCATAGCCGACACGGAATACAGGCAGACACACAGCGCTAGAAAGATCCAAAGTCCATTTTTTATTTGTAATTGTTTCAAGGGGTAATTGTCTTTTTCTGTGATGAGTACTTAGCTAAGTATAGACAAGGCTTAAAAACTTTCATGAAAACGTCTGGCATGTTTTCTAAGAGCTTGTTCTAATAATTAGCAAATTCAATCCAGTTTTTCAGTAAACGACGACTATGATTTTTTCCTCTAAAGGAAGCAAAACACCACTGCGCGAAAACGTTCGCCTGATAGCTAGCGCTCGCCTGGCCTTGTGGGGACTGGCTCAACTTTTTTTACTCGTTGACCATCTATATCTGAACTTAAAATTTAACTTCATCCTGGCGGAGTTTATTTTAAGCCTATTTGCTTTTTCAGCCATGTTCACCTTCGCTCAGCTTAAAAGCGCCCGTATCATTACCGAAAACTATGTCCGACTTCAATTAGTGTCAGATGTACTATTCATGAGCCTTCTGTTTCATGTAACCGGCGGCTCCGCCAACCCTTTTGTGTCACTTTTACTCTTCCCGTTAACCATTAGTGCAGTAACTGTTCTCTTTGTTCGTTGATCTTATGTTGTCGAGACTTTAACTCTTGTCTCATTCTAATGAGGAA
>NZ_LWGJ01001467.1:0-2413 GCF_001635845.1 Oleiphilus sp. HI0132
TGTTACTCCTTGGGGTGTACCTACTAAAGGCTATAAAACTCGCAAGAACAAACGCACTGACAAGATGATAGTACGTCGTCGGTCGGCTAAGTAATTAACTAAGAGGGTTACGCTGTGCCACGTTCTTTGAAAAAAGGTCCATTTATAGACCTTCATTTATTGAAGAAAGTAGAAACGGCTCTGGAAAAAGGTGACAAGAAACCAATTAAGACTTGGTCTCGTCGTTCAACTGTTTTTCCTGAGATGGTAGGCCTGACTATTGCGGTTCATAACGGACGTCAACACGTTCCTGTTTATGTAACCGAAGATATGGTTGGTCATAAATTAGGTGAATTTGCTGCAACGCGTACTTATCGGGGTCATGATGCCGATAAGAAAGCGAAGCGATAATTCTGAGAGGATATTGAGATGGAAGTAGCTGCAAAGCATAGAGGTGCTCGTCTATCTGCTCAGAAGGCACGTTTGGTAGCAGATCAGATCCGAGGAAAGGGTGTAGAAGAGGCGTTGGAAGTTTTAACTTTCAGCACTAAGAAAGCTGCAGCCCTTATGAAGAAAGTGTTGGAGTCGGCTATCGCAAATGCAGAGCATAACGATGGTTTGGACGTAGATGAGCTTAAAGTTTCAACAGTATTTGTTGATGAAGGCCCAACTATGAAACGAATCCGACCACGTGCGAAAGGTCGTGCTGATAGAATATTCAAGCGCACCTGTCATATCACGGTCAAAGTGGCCGATAACTAGGAGATACTAAGATGGGTCAGAAAGTACATCCTACTGGTATCAGACTGGGTATTGTGAAAGACCACAACTCCGTTTGGTATGCAGAGAAAGGTGATTACGCTAAGTACTTGCTAAACGACATTCAGGTACGTGAGTATTTGATGAAAAAGCTTGAAAGAGCGTCAGTTAGCAAGATCACTATCGAGCGACCAGCTCAGAACGCTCGTGTGACAATTCACACTGCGCGTCCTGGTATCGTAATCGGTAAGAAAGGCGAAGATGTTGAAAAGCTTCGCAAAGAGATTGGCGAAATGATGGGGATTCCGGTTCACATCAATATCGAGGAAATTCGTAAGCCAGACTTGGATGCTAAGTTGGTTGCTGCAGGTGTAGCTAGCCAATTGGAACGTCGTGTTATGTTCCGTCGTGCAATGAAGCGTGCAGTTCAAAATGCAATGCGTCAAGGTGCGAAGGGTATCAAGATACAGCTTGGTGGTCGTTTGGGTGGTGCTGAGATAGCTAGAAGTGAATGGTATCGTGAAGGTCGTGTGCCTCTACATACATTGCGTGCAGACGTTGATTACTCAACGCATGAGGCAAATACCACTTACGGCATTATTGGCGTTAAAGTTTGGATCTTCAAGGGCGAGATTCTGGGTGGTATCGAACAGGTACGTGCTGAGAAGAAAGCTACCAAGAAGAAAGCTGCTAAGTAAGGGGCCAAGTAATGCTACAACCAAAACGTACCAAATTTAGAAAAATGCAGAAAGGCCGTAACCGCGGTCTGGCTCAGCGCGGTGCAAAGATAAGCTTCGGCGAATATGGTCTTAAGTGTACCGATCGCGGGCGTATTACTGCACGACAGATTGAGGCGGCTCGTCGTACGATCTCTCGAAAAGTTAAGCGTGGTGGTAAGATCTGGATCCGAATTTTTCCTGACAAGCCGATTACGCAAAAGCCTTTAGAAGTTCGTCAAGGTAAAGGTAAAGGTAGTGTTGAATATTGGGTTGCCCAGGTTCAGCCAGGTCGAGTTTTATTCGAAATTGAAGGTGTGCCGGAAGAGCTGGCGCGTGAAGCATTCGCTCTTGCAGCTGCAAAATTACCTGTTTCGACAACCTTTGTTGAAAGGACGGTGATGTAATGAAAGCAAGTGAATTAACAAGTAAGTCTGTAGACGAGTTGAATCAGGATCTTCTTGGTTTGCTTAAAGAGCAGTTTAACTTGCGTCTACGCAAGTCTACTGGTCAGTTGAATCAGTCTCATTTACTTCGTCAGAATAGACGCGACATTGCACGCATTAAAACTGTATTGACGCAAAAGGCAGGTGAATGATTATGACTGATACTGCACAGAACACAGCTCGTACCTTAAATGGTAAAGTTGTTAGTAACAAAATGGATAAGTCAATCACTGTGATGATTGAGCGTCGTGTAAAGCACCCAATCTACGGTAAGTACGTTAAGCGTTCTACCAAGGTACATGCTCACGATGAGAATAACGAATGCAACATCGGCGATGTAGTAACAATTCAAGAGACGCGTCCTCTTTCGAAGACAAAGTCTTTCACGTTACTAAACATCGATGAAAAAGCATCTAACGTTTAACCCCTGGTAAGGTTTGGAGAACAACGATGATTCAGACGGAAAGTATGCTAGATGTGGCCGATAACAGCGGTGCGCGTCGAGTAATGTGT
>NZ_LWGJ01001468.1:0-2109 GCF_001635845.1 Oleiphilus sp. HI0132
ATTGATAACAGACTCAAACTGAGGTTGAGCCTAATCGGACATAGGAATAATATTAGTGTGTAGGGAAGCAGCCGGTTAAAGAAAGAGAGCGAGACCATTAGGGTTCGCTCATTACAGATTAGTGATAATTTAATTCCATCGTATACAGGCTATTGAGTATAGCTTGCTGATGATTAGGAGACTTTGAATTGATTGACTAGTTGTTCCAGTTCAATCGCGAATTCAGCTTGTTGCTCAGACAGTACGCGAGTGGTGCCAGCATTTTCTGTGTTGACTTCAGCGTGATCCTTAATGCCAACAATTTTCTCACTCATATCTTCAGCCACAGCACTTTGTTCTTCAGCGGCTGTCGCGATTTGGGTACTCATATTATTGATTTGATTGACCATATTGGTGACATTTTCCAATGAGTGGTTGGCGGTATTGGCTTGCTCTACAGTTTCATGGACCTTAGAGAGGCTTTCTTCCATCACACCCACCGCATTTTCAGCGTTTTCTTGAAGCTTATTAACGATGATGTCAATTTCTTCGGTTGATTCTTGGGTTTTACCTGCCAATGTTCTGACTTCATCTGCGACGACCGCAAAACCCCGGCCTTGTTCACCTGCTCTCGCGGCTTCAATGGCAGCATTAAGTGCTAGAAGGTTGGTTTGTTCAGCAATACCACGAATTACTTCCATAACTTTACTGACGTCTACGCAATCCTGTCTTAGTTCATCTAGTACGGTTTTTGTATTACTGGTTGTCTGCTCTAATGACTCGACGACATTGACGGCGGTATTAACAGTTTCTTTACTAGAGATTGTCTCGTCATAGGCTTCATTGGCGCTTTCAGAGGTGCTGACGATATTTTCGGCGACTTCTGAAATAGAAGCAGCCATTTCCGTCATAGCTGTAGCGACAAGTTCAATAAGAGCTTGTTGCTCGTCGAGGCTTCTTGAATTATCTTGGCTAGCGACTGTCAGTTCAGCAGAAGACTGGCTTGTTTGACTTGCAGCCTGGTGAATCTGCTCCAATACATGCTCAAAACTGCTTAGCATTTCATCGAAGTGTTGGGATAGCTCAGCGATTTCGTGTGAGCCACTTATGTTTGAGCGAATTGTCAGGTCCTTATCATGATTAATCTTTCGCATGACATGGGTTAGCCTTTGGATAGGAGCATTGATGGATCGGAATATGGCTAAATTAATAATAAGAATAATCACAGTCAGTACGCCGGTTATCATATAGAAGGTTGACTTACTTCGTGCTTTGGTTGCCTCTAACGAACTGTTCATCATGGCAGATAACGAAGTAAGCTGTTCCTCGCTTTGATGGATGGTAGCACGTAGCTGACCGAGCAAGCCTGTTTCGGGGCTTAATCCAAGTTCTTGTGTCTTAACCGTTAGCTTTCTAAAGTCATAAGCGTAAGCGTTCAGGTTTTTTCTGACCTGGTCTTTAATTTGCGAAGGTAGCGCTCTGCTATCCAAAGTAGACATTATTGCCGCCATATCAGTATTAAACTTATCGATGTATTTTGTGTCTAGTCGCAGCATAAAGTCTTTTTCTCGACGACGTAACATAAGTGTTTCCGCAAGCAGTTGGTAGTCTTTTAGCTCAGTAATAGCGGACTCAGCACTGTGTACTGATGCTCGAAGAGTACCGTAAAGCCCGGTTTTAGGTGTTAATCCTATTTCTTTTTGAGTTTTCGATATGGTTAAAAAAGTTTGATGATAGCTTTTTATTATGTCGCCTAATTTGGTGAGATTATCTTCAGTGTCAAACCCAAGTGAGTTGTTTAATACTTTTAGTTCGCTAATTTCTTTGTTTAGCTTTGCAACATTATCAGAGAATCGTGTGACGTATTTTTCATCTTTCCTGGTGAGGAAGTCCTTTTCATTCCGTCTCAAGGTAAGCATGTTAGAGTTAAGCTTTTCAATGGACACAAGCGAAGAAGCTGACTCTGATAGTGTCTTGCTAAAATTGAGCTCGACTAAGATGATTGTAAGCATACCAACTAATGTAATAGTGCAGATTGATAAGAGCTTAGATTTAATTGATATGTTATCTAACAGTTTGGACATATTTGACCCCCTATTGCCTATTCCAGAAGCTCGTTACCTATGAAGT
>NZ_LWGJ01001469.1:0-3192 GCF_001635845.1 Oleiphilus sp. HI0132
ACAATACCGACCAAGTCTTTACCGTCAACAACCGGTAAACCTGAAATTTTGTTAGCTGCCGTCAGCTCTAACACTTCTCGTACCGTCATATTTGAAGCAACGGTAATAGGGTCTTTCACTACACCACTTTCAAATTTCTTAACAGCACGAACGGTTGCCGCCTGCTGCTCAGCGGTCATGTTTTTGTGAATGATACCAATGCCACCTTCCTGCGCCATGGCAATTGCCAAAGGAGCTTCAGTCACCGTATCCATCGCGGCAGATACCAGAGGAACATTCAAGGTGATGCCTTTCGTCAGGCGAGTTTTAAGAGAAACTTCGTTAGGAAGAACTTCGGAATAACCAGGAATCAAGAGAACGTCATCAAACGTCAGTGCGTCATGTGCGATCCGCAACATATGGGCCAACCTTTATGTCCAGATAAAACGCGGAATTATAATGCTTGAGGGGCTCTCCTTACAAGCATAATTGTAAATACCGCCAAAGCATTTTAAACTCGCCTCAACTTATCACCCAAATATGACATCGCAATGACTTACGCAGACTTCCCTTCCGACCCCAGTATTCCTGAGCATACACCTGCTAAACCCAAGGCACTGAGTGTCAGCGAACTTAACCGTCAAGTTAAACGAATGCTTGAAGTCAGCTACGCTCAAACCTGGGTAAGCGGAGAGATTACCGGGCTCTCAAGACCGCGCTCCGGCCATTGGTATTTCACGCTAAAAGACGACAAGGCCCAAATCCGCTGCGCCATGTTTAAAGGCTATAACCAACGCTTAAAGTTTATCCCCAAGGAAGGTGACCAGATAATTGTTCGAGCCAAAGTGAGCTTGTACGAAGGTCGCGGCGATTACCAACTTATCGTTGAAGGCATGGAACCGGCGGGTATTGGGCAACTACAAGCCGCTTTTGAAGCACTAAAGCTTAAACTGGCTGGCGAAGGACTGTTTGACCAGCAGCATAAAAAATCTATACCACAAATCCCCAAAAAAGCAGCCGTGATAACCTCTCAAAGCGGTGCCGTCATTCATGACATCATTTCAGTGACGCAGCGTCGCTTCCCTGCACTAGAGATCATTTTGCTACCCGTTCAGGTTCAAGGGGAAGGCTCAGCACAACAAATTGCCGACGCTATCGCTTACTGCAACAGCCACAACCTTGCAGATGTGTTAATTGCTGGGCGAGGAGGCGGGTCTCTAGAGGATTTATGGAGTTTTAATGAAGAAGTCGTCGCACGTGCTATTTTTGACAGCGAACTACCTATCATTAGCGCCGTTGGTCATGAAGTAGACTTTACGATTGCCGACCTGGTAGCAGACTACCGGGCACCAACGCCATCAGCAGCCGCAGAACACATTACGCCCGACCAATACGAATTAATGCAAAACCTGGATCAACAACAACGGCGCCTGGAGTTTTTGATCAACAATCGATTCAAACAACTCAGCCAAAGCATCGATGCCTTACAAAAACGACTAAGACATCCTGGCGATGCCCTTCAAGAAAAGGGTTTACGCCTTGAAGAACTTCAAGAGCGCATTAAACGGGCACTATCAAACACTATTGAAAATAAATCTGGAAGTCTGAATATACTTCAGCACCGCTTACTCAGATATAACCCTCAAGCGAAGCTTGAACAAAGCGCAGCAACACTAAACAACGCTTACGACAAACTAGTACAAGCGCAGCATGCAAACCTGGAACAACAGCAACACAGACTGGCGATTCTAGCCCAGACACTGCACACGGCAAGCCCTCTTGCAACCTTAGGGCGCGGCTATGCCATATTAAAGTCCGATAAACAGAAAGTTCAAACCCAGTGCAGCGACTTCAAGGCGGGAGACAAAATCAGTGCCACACTAAAAGATGGGATTGTCCATTGTACCGTCGACCAAAGTGTTCCAGAACTGGACTTATAACTCAGCCCAGCTTACTTCAAGGCTTGATAAATTTTCGCTAGATTGTACTGCATCATATCGAGATAGCTTGGCGCTAGCTCATGAGATAAGGCGCCCGAGATCAGTTCACCTCCAAAATTGACTCCCGTTTCCATTTGCACAACTTTGATAAGGCGATTGTCAGCGACATTTTCCTCGAAAATCGCCTTGACGCCAGAGCTCCGAACCTGACGAACTACTTGTGCAATTTGTGCTGCAGAAGCCTCTCCTCCCGTACTGATGCCTTGCAAGCTCCGCATTTTCAAACCATAATCTCGAGCCAAATAAGCAAAGGCATTGTGAGGAACAACCATTTGTCGTTGAGACGCAGGCAGAGCCAAAAACTTCTTCTCGTAAGCTTGGTTAAGCAAGTCTAATTCTTCAATATATGCCTGTGCATTCGTTGCATATTCTCCGGCATGCGGAGGGTCAACCTTCGCTAAGGCATTGGTGATATTGCGAATATATACTTTTGCAGCCTGCAAGCTATGCCAGGCATGCGGGTCAACCCTTCCAACCATCTTGGAAATATCATCATTTTCATCAAGAGAAGCGCTACTATGCTTATGCTCTTCTTCGCCATGATGACCATGACTATGTCGACGCAAATCCTTTCGCTCTCTGATCAAACGAACATTTTCTGTCGCTATCACAGTCAGGCCATTAAAATCTGCTGCTGCAACCAAGCGCGCTAACCACCCTTCAAAGCCCAAGCCATTCATTAACAACAAGTCAGCTTTAGATAAATGCTTAACATTTTGAGGTGAAGGGCGGTAAACATGTGCATCTTCCCCCCAGTCTACCAAGGTAGATACGGATACATGATCTCCTCCCACCGCCTTAGCCATATCAGCCAAAACACTGAAGGTCGCTACTAACTGTAAACTGGCTCCCGCACCGCTCTCTTCCCGTTCAGCCATTACATTCATTGAAAGGCATAGCAAAAATATCGAGAGCAAAGCTCTACGACTGCTAGACTTGTACCTAATGTTACTTTGCATACTTAACCTCAATAGGGTTTCTGTTGAAATTTTGCCGGTTAGGAAAACAGTTATATGAAGCTGTTTTATAGAATTTCACTTTCTGTTGACAAAATGGAACATACTTCCTGTAGAAAAATCTCTAAACTGCGCGCATATTAAGAGGATCACTATTCAATGTTCAACGTTTTTTCAATAAATAGCGCATCTAAAGTACTGACATATTTTTTAATATCACTATTACTTAGCGCTTGCAGCGGCGGTAGCAGCTCAGG
>NZ_LWGJ01001470.1:0-2695 GCF_001635845.1 Oleiphilus sp. HI0132
AGTTGTTGAATGGTTTGAAACCTTACTTGGTTTCCTTCAGCAGGAGGGCGCTGGCCTTTTTTAAAATCTCCTTTTCCATCTTCAGCTCTTTATTTTCCTTTCGGAGCCGAAGCAATTCAGCACGCTCATCTGTATTTAAGCCAGTACCAGATTGTTCCGCATCAAACTTGGCTTTCCAGTTGTAGAGCAACTTATCTGTAATACCCAATGAAGCAGCCGCTTTAGGAACGCTATAGCCTTGCTCGGTGACCAGGGCAACCGCTTCTTGTTTAAACTCTGTTGTATAACTTCTGTTCTTTCGTTTTGTCATTTAACACCTCAATAATTGGATTATATTCCTTATTGAAGTGTCCTGTTTGATTAAAGCAGATCATTGCGAGGGGGCGTGTTTTGGATCGTCACAATGGCGAATACTGCTACAGGCAAATCGACAATAAAGCGCAGTGTTGCAATCGACAATAACTGAAAGTCGAATAACGGCCACTCAAAAAAATTATCAAGAGGAAGTGCTTGAATAACCATAGCGGGTTAAAATAGAGTTTGGTGAGTAAGGCCTTCGCAATAGCCTGCTTCAAAGCACCAAAGTGTTTTTTCTTAAGGTGGCACACAGCGGTTCAGTTTAGTCTCTTTTCCGTTTATTAGGACGTACGTGACGGTGAAGAATCCTGCTGTTTTCTTGTCTGACGAAGGTTCGTTTACGAAAAGCCCATAATTCGCGGCGAGCAATTTTTCCCGTTTCTTTAATATCGACAATTGGTTTTGGATACGTGGTTCCCAGAGATAGGTCATACAATGTTTCTTCCATAGGAGTCATCATCCACGGCGTGTGAATCAGCTCGTTTGGGAGTTTAGCCAATTCCGGTAGCCACATTCTGATAAACTCACCATTAGGGTCATGCTCTAGACTTTGTTTCACTGGATTGTAAATTCGAATGGTATTTGTGCCTGTGACGCCAGCCTGCATCTGAAACTGCGCATAGTGAATACCGGGCTCGAAGTCCAAAAAAAGCTTGGCTAGATAATGTACACCTTGCCGCCAATCCTGCAGCAAATGATGACAAAAAAAGCTGACGAGCATGGATCGCATTCGAAAGTTCAAATAACCCGTTTCGATTAAACATCGCATGCATGCATCAACAATGGGGTAGCCCGTTTTTCCATCTTGCCAAGCTTGGCGATGGCAAAGGGAATCATTGTCTTCTCGATAGCTGAATAACGCGTAAGCGCGATTGACAGGTCTTTCTTCCATTTCATGTTCACTTTCAAACTTTTGGATAAAATGGCAGTGCCAATGCAAACGTGAACACAAGGTATTCGCCGTTTTACGCCACCCCTGTTCGCGACGATGAAGTAAGGTTCGCTGATAAAACTGCCGCAGGCTAATATTTCCCCAAGCCAGGTAAGGAGACATGCGGGAACAGCTCTTTCGGCTTTCAAGTGGTTTTGATATTTTATAGGCATAGTCTTGACCTCTTGATCTAAAAAAAGAAGCGAGTGTTCTCTCAGCCCATTTTTCACCCCCATGTTGCATCCTAGGATGCGTTTCAAGCCAAGAAGGCTCCATTGCATCATTCGGATGATGATGTGCTAGAGAAATAAGGTTAGCGCCTCGAAGGTCGGGATTGTCTAAACCCATGCGCATGATACTGTGCCAGTGCTTGTCCCAATTGCTTCGGTGGGTCAGCCCTCGAATGACTCCGCCCGTTGGGCTTTCTTGCCAGTCTATTTGGTGTTTGGCTAGCCAATCAGCTATTTCCTTATCGCGCTCATAGGTAGCACGTATACCGGTCTCTTCATAGCTGAATAATCGATTGATTGTGAAATGGCTATGGATTTCCTCTAACGCCTTAAGAACCTTGCCCCGAAAGCAATGGATCTGCGTGTTAAAGGCCTTGAGTTGACGATTCAAATCGGCTAAAGACTGGCAAATAAAACGCCAATGGCGCACGTCGTAGTGAGGGTCTTGTATTAGCAGATCTTCGAAGATATAGATCAGTAAGGTGGGATTTTTGCCTGCACAAGCTTCCTTCAGGGGAGTATGATCACGTAACCTGAGATCACGCTTAAACCATACAACGTTAATGCCCTGGTTTTGAGTTGGTTGTTTGGTTCGTAAGTCGCTGATTTGTTGATGTAAACCTTGAGCTGACATGAATTCTATTCAATCCTAACTATGATGTTTGTTACGTTTACGTTTGGAAGGGGGAAAAAGATCACCTACAGAGTGATCTATTCCACGGGGTAAACGTACATTTACTAAATGATGAAAAGCCTCTAACGGTAATGAGTCTAAAAAAGTAGACGCGTGCTGAGGAGAAGGGGCTGAATGTCTTTCTGTCGGAGGAAAAGGCGTGTTGTTTGTAAGCCCAGTGCTTGTAAGACTAAGGTCTTGTTTTTACGGAGAAGATAACGGGGAAATAGACGATGTTTAGCATTAAGGCATTGATTCAATTTAGTATGATACTTTTCAGTGTGTTAGCGGTGGGGTGCAGCACGGGAAGCTGGCGAGAAGCGTCTAGAGACTCTTCCGGCTCGCCCCTTTGTCTACCGAAACTCCCGAAGCGGTTATTCAGGTATATGGTGCCGATGCATGGGGGTGGCGAGGTTGGTTTGCGATACATACTTGGATTGCGGTGAAAGCAAGAGATGCTTCTGAATATACCGTTCTTGAAGTGATAGGTTGGCGTGCCAAACG
>NZ_LWGJ01001471.1:0-19240 GCF_001635845.1 Oleiphilus sp. HI0132
TACCCTTTGCAGTAGAAGAGCAGGTTGCGCAAGATATTGAGCAAATACATATTTGTTTGGGGCCAAAAAGCAAACGAGGCGCTTACTCGGTCATTAATATCGACCACTCTTTGTTCGAGTCAAATTTTCAGTCTTTTAATAGCGAAATGGCCGATATTCCTTTAGCTGGCGTGTATCTCGATGCGCAGTGTCTGCCTATTGCTGAAGATGACCTTAGTCTTTGTTTGTCTAGCGGCTCAGTAATCGTTCGTTCTCTCGAAGGAAAGATGATTTCCTTAAAGCCTGATAACCTCATTCCATATTTAGACAGTGTTTTTCTTGCGCCAAGTGAAGATGAGGAAGCACGCGAGCTTTCGATGAAGGTTTGGGTTGCAGCTGACTATATGGAAGCGGCTAAGATGTTGCTTGCTCAAATAGAGCAGTACCCACACCTGTCTATCTCAGTTGAGCAGTTTGGTTTAAGTGAATTTGAATTCCTATGTGAGTGCTATACACGTAATAAAACAACCCTGACAAATTTGTGCCAAGGCGATTTTGTGATTGCTCGTCAGTCTAGCGGGTCCTGGCATCGCTGGAGAGCTGTTGCAGCACTTGCTGGACTTGGGTTTTTACTGCAATTCGGCGTGTTTATTGGCCAGGGTATGTACTTTGAAGGGCAGGCTGATTCCGCTGGCCAAAGCGCATTAACAGCCTACCAAAAAATAGTACCCAACTCGAAACGGACAACACTTGGCAAATTGCCGCGTATTATCAAGGGTAAGCTTAACCAGCAGCGCCAGGGCGGTAGTAGTGTCGATGTCGGTTTTCTCCATTTATTAGGAGAGGCGGGGTATCAGTTTGATCGAAGCAAATTTAAAGGCCAGCTTCAATTTAAAAGCATTAACTATAATCAGCAGCGTGCTGAGTTAGTCTTAGAAATGCAGGCTCAAAGCTTTGATCAGTTAGAGAGTTTAAAAAATGCCATCGTTAGTGCTGGCCTAACGGCGAAGATCAGTTCCGCTGTTCAAGAAAAAGAATATTTTCGCGGCCGTATTAGTGTCGGCGGTGCTTAGTTTAGGTAGTTAAGAGAGATATTGAGATGTTAGAAGCTTTAAAACAGAACTCTGCGCTACTGAATATGCGCAAACAGTATGAGATGCTATCGGCACGTGACCGTTTGGCTCTTAAAGTGCTGCTTGTAGCTCTGAGCTTGGTTATTCTGATCTTTGGCTTAATGAAGCCAGCTTATGAATACAAAAAACAAGCCGAGGCAAAGCTTGAGCAAAATCAGCAATTGCTAGCCTTGGTAAACCAGAATAAAGCCGCACTGAGAAGTCTTGGTCAAAACAATCAAGGCAGTGCTTCCAAAAAAGCATTGAATAGCCAGCAGCTGGTTTCATCGGTTACTAATCTTGCAAAGCAACAGAAAGTGGCACTTAAGCGCTTCGAGCCAAGCGGCGACAATAAGCTAAAAGTTTGGGTGGATGACGCCTCTTTCGATAAGGTAATTTCTTGGTTAAGTCGCTTGAAAAGCTCATTAGGTGTGCGAGTCGAGCAGATTTCCATTGATAAAGATGATGCACCAGGGAAGATCAGCGCCAGAATGACATTGTCTTCATAAGTCTGTAGCGCGATATATTAGTCTAAGAACTAGGGGCACCTATGACAAGAATAACAGAAGAAACCAAAGCAAGAGTTGTTCGACTTGAACCTGGCGCTTTTACCGAAGCTAAAGCAATTCTATATAGAGCTTATAAACATGAGCCTACCTTTAAATACCTATTTGACGCTTCGCGCCCTGGTTATGATCAACGTATCAGGGCAACTATACGAGAGTTAATTAACTTACATTTTTCCAATCAGCAAGATGTGATCGGCCTGGCATTGGATAATCATTTGATTGCAGTTGCGCTAGTTGGCAGTCCGGATATCCGTTTGACACTAAGTCGTCAGTGGAACTGGCGTTTGCGTATGATGCTTACAGCAGGAATGGACTGTACATGGCGTTATATTAATTACCATAAACAGATCCACGAGTGTCTACCTAAAGGTGAACACCATGAATTACCTCTGTTGGGGGTGGATTCAAAATACAGAAATTCGGGTTACGGTAAGCAGTTGATGTTGGCGATAGAAGATATCTGTAAAGAAAACCCGCGCTCCGGCGGTATAGCGCTTGATACTGGTAATACGCGGTACTTGAAGTTTTATAAGAGTATTGGTTATAAAACCCTTGGAACCGTTAAACTGGGTGAGCTCGTTGAAAATGTATTATTCAAAGAGTGCAGTCACTAATTCTGTATTTATATTTTACCTGTCTTAAGCTATTAAATGCTCTAGTGTAGTTTTCGAGCTTAGGCATACCGACAATATCCGTTTTTGAAGAGTTCTTTATGTCATCTTATGATTTTGATTTGTTTGTAATTGGTGCTGGCTCCGGCGGTGTTCGTTTGGCTAGAATGTCGGCCTCGATGGGCGCTACAGTTGCTGTTGCAGAAGATCGCTATCTTGGCGGTACGTGTGTAAATGTAGGCTGCGTACCAAAGAAACTATTTGTTTATGCATCCCATGTTCATGAAGAGCTTGAAGACGGCAAAGGCTATGGTTGGCATTTAAATGGTGATCTGAGTTTTAACTGGCAAACCCTGGTCAAAAATAAGAATACTGAGATTGAGCGTTTAAACGGTATTTATGATTCCTTGTTAACTAACTCGGGCGCTAAAATTATTAATGGTCGAGCTCGCATAGTTGATGCCCATACTGTCGAAGTGGCAGGGCAGCAATACTCGGCTGAGCGAATCGTTGTCGCGACTGGAAGTTGGCCGTTCATACCTAATATTCCAGGTGCCGAGTATGCAATCTCTTCCAACGAGCTTTTCTATCTTGATAACTTGCCCGATACTGCAACGGTTGTGGGTGGTGGCTATATAGCTGTAGAAATGGCCGGAATTCTTCAAGGGCTTGGTGTCGACACGACCTTGGTTTATCGTGGTGAGCTGTTCTTGCGCGGTTTTGATCAAGAAGTGCGGGAGTTCGTGCGTGATGAGATTAGCAAAAAAGGTATTCGCTTAAGGTTTAATGAGAATATCGACAGTATTTCAAAGCTGGATAACGGTTCTTTAAATCTTCAGCTAAAAAGTGGCGCTACCGAATCTACTGGTTTGGTGCTTTATGCAACAGGTCGAAAGCCATACTCCTACGACTTAGGCATAGAGAATACTAAGGTAGCGCTTGATGACAAAGGTCAGATTAAGGTTAATGATTATTTTCAAACAAGTGAACCCTCGATCTATGCGATTGGTGATGTAATAGGTGGTATGCAGCTTACGCCGGTTGCGCTTGCCGAAGGTATGTTCTTAGCTAATTATTTCTTTTCCTCAACTAAACCTTCATTAGTCGACTATTCCTTGATACCGACGGCTGTTTTTTGTCAGCCAAATATTGCTACGGTTGGCTTGAGTGAGGAGCAAGCGCGGGAAGAGTTTGATGACATTGATGTCTATGTGTCTAATTTTAAAATGATGAAGCATACTTTGTCTGGGCGTGATGAACGTACCTTAATGAAGATGGTTGTAGACAAGAAAACAGATGCTGTCTTAGGTGTTCACATGGTTGGTGCAGAGGCCGGAGAGATTATTCAAGGTATTGCCGTTGCATTAAAAGCTGGCGCTACGAAACAGAGTTTTGACCAAACTATTGGTATTCATCCTACTGCTGCAGAAGAATTTGTAACGATGCGCCAGCCTAGAACTTAAGGTTTTTTTGCTTCGATCACCAGAAAAATACACTGACCCTGAAATTATCAAGAAAAGTAAGTATACTTCCGTTTTTTACGGAAGGTGGTATGTAAGTAGTCATTGGTATTTTTTACGAGCCAGACTTTCATCACGTAATCCATTATCCATAGCAGATTATAAATAGGAGCCAGCTTTGAGTTCGGTTGAATCACAGCAAAGAGTTTTATCCGGTATGCGCCCTACGGGCAAGCTACATCTTGGGCATTATCATGGTGTACTCAAGAACTGGGTAGAGTTGCAACACGATTATGAATGTTTCCTCTTCGTTGCAGACTGGCATGCACTCACAACGCATTATGAAGACCCTTTCATGATCGAACAGAGCGTGTGGGATATGGTGATCGATTGGCTTGCTGCGGGTATTAACCCAGGTTCAGCGACAATGTTTGTTCAGTCTATGGTGCCTGAACATGCAGAGTTGCACCTATTGTTGTCAATGATGACGCCTTTAGGTTGGCTGGAACGTGTACCAACTTACAAAGACCAGCAAGAGAAGTTGAAAGAAAAAGATTTGGCAACTTACGGTTTCTTAGGTTATCCATTATTACAAAGTGCTGACATCTTAGTTTATCGTGCGGGTTTTGTTCCTGTTGGTGCTGACCAGGTAGCTCATGTCGAATTGACGCGTGAAATTGCTCGTCGCTTTAATCATTTATATGGTAAAGATCCGGGTTTTGAAGAGCAGGCTGAAGCAGCGATAAAGAAAATGGGTAAGAAAAACGCCAAGCTTTATCGTAATTTACAGAAGCGATTCCAAGAACAGGGCGACGATGAGGCTTTGGAAACTGCAAGAGCTTTGATCAAAGACCAGCAAAATATATCACTAGGCGATCGTGAACGCTTGTTTGGTTTTATTGAGGGAGGCGGTAAAGTGATTCTACCTGAGCCTCAGCCATTATTGACTGAAGCATCGAAGATGCCAGGTTTAGATGGTCAGAAAATGTCCAAATCTTACGGCAATACTATTGGCTTACGTGAGGATCCGGATTCGGTTACTCAAAAAATACGAACCATGCAGACAGACCCACAACGTGTACGCTTATCTGATCCGGGTGATCCAGATAAGTGCCCTGTGTGGAAGTTGCATGATGTTTATTCCGACGAAAGTACTAAATGCTGGGTTCGTGAAGGTTGCACCAGTGCAGGCATTGGTTGTTTGGAATGTAAGAACCCAATAATTGAAAAAGTGCTTGAAGAGCAGCGCCCAATTCGTGAACGTGCTCGCCAGTATGAAGAGAACCCAGAATTAGTGCGTAGTATTTTATCTGAAGGTGCCGAGCGCGCGCGTGACGCAGCAAAGGGAACGCTTCAGGAAGTTCGACGTGTAATGGGTTTATCTTTCGGCGCGTAAAGTGCTAGAAGATAGGGGGCTTGAGTATGTCAGCTGTGCAACAAGAATTACCTTTGGCAATTGTCGAAGGTAAAGTTGTAAGGGATGTCCCTCAAGACCTCTATATTCCCCCCGATGCTTTATCGGTTATTCTCGAAGCCTTTGAAGGCCCGCTAGATCTGCTCCTGTATTTGATACGACGCCAAAATATGGATATTCTGGCAGTTGATGTGAGTGAGATAACGCGTCAGTACATCGAATATATTCAAGTTGCGAAAAAGATGAAGTTCGAGCTGGCTGCTGAGTACCTACTCATGGCTGCGATGTTGGCCGAGATCAAATCTCGAATGTTATTGCCTAAAATTTCGCATGAAGATGACGAAGAAGAAGACCCACGTGCTGAATTGATTCGTCGCCTTCAGCAATATGAACGCTTCAAGAAAGCAGCTGAAGATTTGGATGAGTTACCACGCGTTGATAGAGAAATAGTTCCTGTTCATATCAAAGCAGAAACCAGTTCTGACGGAAAGATACATCCTGATGTCTCGCTAAATGAGTTAATTCAGGCACTTAATTCTGTTCTGCAACGCTCTGATATGTTTGTAAGCCACCATATTGAAAAAGAGAAGCTCTCAACTAGAGAGAGGATGACAATTATCTTATCTAAGGTAACGCCCGAACAGTTCGTCCCTTTCGCTGCGCTCTTTAGTCCAGAGGAAGGGCGAGATGGTGTTGTGGTAACATTTTTGGCAATTATGGAATTAGTTAAAGAGCAGTTGCTCGATTTTGTTCAATCAGAAACCTTGGGGCCTATTCATGTTCGGGCGCGCGGAGCACAATAAAGAGCTTTGAAATGGTAGACATTAAAGAGTTACTTAGTTCAAATAGCGAAGATCTTACTAATGTAGGGAATCAATACACCTATAATTCACTTGAGCCCACCGTTGAAGTATTAAAACCTATTGTCGAAGCGCTTCTGTTTTCAGCAGGTAAACCTTTGTCTATCGATGCGATTCAAGCTTTATTGGAACCTGACCTTACGCCTACCAGGGCAGTGTTTCGCTCCGTATTGCAAGAAATTGAGGAAGACTACAAAGGTCGTGGTGTTGAGTTGGTTGAGTTTTCTGGCGCTTATCGCTTTCAGTCCCGGCCTTCAATGAGCGAGTGGGTACAGCGTTTATGGGAAGAACGACCTCAAAAGTATTCCAGAGCACTTTTGGAAACATTGGCCTTGATTGCCTATCGCCAACCGATTACGCGTGGCGATATTGAAGAAGTTCGGGGGGTTGCAGTCAGCTCTACCATAATGAAGACCCTGCTAGAAAGAAATTGGGTGCGAGTTGTGGGTCATCGCGAGGTTCCCGGTCGACCAGCAATTTATGCAACGACCAAGCATTTTCTTTCCTATTTCAACCTAAGCAGCCTTGATGACCTGCCAACCTTGGCCGAAATTCGAGATATTGAGCTAATTTCCAAAGAATTAAATGCACAATTAGAGCTAGTCGGCACCGAAGATGAGTCAGTAAAACAGGACGATTAGCTCTATATAAGGAAGGCTCTATATGCTTATTCCGAAATTCCCGTTAAATTACTGACCTTAGTTAAACTTTCTAGATACTCTTCTTTACAGTTTGAGTCGTGAACGATTCCGCCGCCGCCCCAGCAATGTAATTTATTTCCCGAATGCACAATGGTTCGAATAAGTATATTACTGTCAAAATTTCCATTTCCATTTAGATAAAAAATTGAACCGCAATAGGCGTCTCTGCCGGAGCCTTCTAACTCATTAATAATTTCCATTGACCTGATTTTAGGAGCTCCCGTAATAGATCCGCCAGGAAAACATGCGAAAAAGGCATCTAATTCGTTGATATCTTTCCTAAGCCTTCCTTTTATATGGCTAATTAGGTGATGCACATTCTTGAAAGTTTCAAGTTCGAATAGTTTTTCCACCTTAACGCTGCCTAATTCACAAACTTTGCTTAGGTCGTTACGAAGTAAATCAACAATCATTAAGTTTTCGGCTTGGTTTTTTGTGCTTTCTTGCAATTTTTGCGGGGCTTCAGCTTTATTTGTATTCTGAGCGGTGCCCTTTATTGGTTTTGTGTTTATTTCTTTATTCTTGATTCCAATAAATTGTTCAGGCGAGAAGCTTAATAACTGTTGATCGTCACTAAAAGAGATGAACGCTGAATAAGGCGTATCGACTTTTTCTCTGAGGTGGAAATACAGAGGGAGTGATGGGTCATCAAAATCTGCTTCAAAACGCTGAGTTAGATTTACTTGATAACAGTCTCCGGCAATTATGTAGCTTTGTATTTGCTCAAAAGCTTCTGAATAACGCTGATATGAAATGGTCTTCTGCCAGTTAGGCTTGTTAGTTTGCTGCTTATGTTTATATGTGGCGTTCTTTTCGTGGGTATCGGAAATAATATTTTCAATCTTGTCTCGCAAATCGAGAGGGCAGCGTGGTGAATACGTTAGATAACCGCGCTTTTGTTTTTTGTCATGAATATAAGACCAGGTATATTCACCTATATATAGAAGGGGGAGTTTACTTTCTTCCATTAATTGAGGTGCTTCAATAATACTAAGAGCCCCATACTCATAACTTGAGTATCCAATTAACCCTGCTGTAAAAGGTAAATCTGAAAATATTGATGGGATTTCTTGTTGCTCGTAGTTAAGTGACTCATGAATATTGCTTGGCTTAACTAGGTTTGGAGTGTGAGATAACTCTGCTTTATTTATTGTATGGGTAAATAAAGGCGAACCGCTAATAATATTGAAGCGACCTTTTGACTCATCAACGCCGCTATCTAAAAAGATTGAATGGGGGAGGGAGGCTAACAAGGCATGGCATTGCTCATCATTTAGAATAATTTCCTTTTGTAGCCACTTTGCCGGGTGTTTTGTTTGATTTGTTTGGTAAGCTGTTTCAAAATTCTTCATTCAGTTATCGCAAAATTAAAATCTATGAGAATGTATATGGACATTTGTTCGACGCCTGATAAATTATCGCCGCAAAATAATACTTAACAAATGGAGTTTTTATGAAGCGTTCATTTCGTCGCTTTTTATTTCTAGCGCTATGCGTTTTGCCTTGGGTTACCCCCTTGCAGGCTGAAGATTTTAACTCTTTAAAGCGTGCCAAGCTAACAGAAGCGCAATCTGTAAACCAACTCAAATATATGATGGTCAAAGGCTTTGATAGAATTAAAAAGGAAGTTGTTAAAAACGGTTCTTTCCCTCCATTTGGCTTGACGCTGTCTCCTGATGCCGAGTTTAAAGCAGTCATTCCAGATATTGAAGCAAAACTACCTTCACAGGTTGTTCTAGTAAAACTCGCTGAAAGCATGGCAGCTATTGCTCAAACGCGTTCAATGTGGGCAGTTGGTATTATGTATATTAGGGCCATCAAGCGAGATGACGGTACATATGTCCAGAGAATTATCGTGATGACAGAACATATTGCTGGTTGGGCTCGCCATTGGGCATACCCTTTTAAGATGGAGGATGGAGAGTTTAAATTGGGTACCCCTCAAGAATTGGAAGTAAAGCCGGTTTACTTTACTAAAAAATAAAAGCCTTGTTTTATTAAAGCCGCCTATAAAGGCGGTTTTTTCGTTTAGGGGCTCTATTTAACTCAATATTTTGTATTGTTTTTCTTTATGTCGACATTTTTTTCTTTCTTAAATTCTAAAATACGCCCGAAAACAGCCTTCAAATGTCAAATTCTGTTAAAAACCCTTACATTTCTGCCTAAAGGTTACTCTCCGTAACTTTTTGTGAAAGCAATCACGGTAAATAGAAATCAAAATACATATTATGATCTCACTGGCGAGCAACACAGCTTGTTAGAAAAAAATGAAATCATATAAATCAAATGATCGCGTTAAGACACATAAGTCTAAGACAGTTTTAACGTAACCTAAATATTAGGAGAATAATATGAAAGGCCTGAAAAAAATCGCACTAGTTTCTGCAATCGCTGCTGCTTCTGCTGGCGCACAAGCTGAACTTAAAGCTCTAGACGACTCAGCAATGGGCGAGCTAACTGGTCAAGCTGGTTTGACTATCGATCTAGAAACTAAAGTTTCTATCGGTCAGTTCATGTATAAAGATGCTGGTAGCCTATTCATCAACGACATCAGCATCGGCGGCAACGCAAACACTGGTGACGATAACCTAGCAAACGACACTGACATGATTGACAATATCCGTATGAACATCGATATTGCTGGTTCTGCTGCTACTGGCGAAAACATTTTAGATCGTGGTTTGTCTGATTTTTACGGTGCTGAAGGTCTAGCTGCATTGGCTCTAGCATACGGTGCTGTAGATGACGGTCGTCTAGCTGGTTTGGCTGGCGGTATCGAAGCTAACGCTGATGGTGCATCTTTGACACAGCTAGAAGCTAACAATGTACAAGCTGCTCCTGGTGTATCTGTTGTTCAAGCAGTTGCTGGTGCACTTGGCGGAACATTCGTTAAGGGTCGTGTTGGTATCGAAGACGGTGACTTGTTAATTCACGAAATCGCTACTGATCCATTGGCTGCTCTTATCAGTGCTGATGACCTTATTGCTGGCGGTGCTACTGCACTTGCTGATTTCTCAACTCAAGAAGTTATCGACGCAGCTGTAACAGCGGTTGATTTCAAATACGAAATCGGTGCAATCGGTATTGCTGACTCTACTTACCAGCCAGGCGCAGATCTTTCTACTGCACAAACTACTACTTTGATCAGCAACTTAAGCATTGCGGGTTACTTGGGTCACAAAGATATCCATATCGAAAACAATGGTAATGGTTTCGGCGCTACTGACACTGATGGTAATGGTCGTATCTCTGCTGCTGAAGCTTCTGATGCTGTGACTGGTTCTACTGGTTACGGTGATGCGAACTCAAAAATCCACATGGATAGCTACTTCAACATCACTGATTTAGATGTTTACATCGATATCGCTGGTGTTCAGATCAACGATCTGAAAATCCACAACCATCGTGGTGACACTTCTGGTCTAGACGGATTGAATGCATTCGGTTTCGCTCACTCAATGCGTGACATCTACGCTGTTAAAGACGCAGTTCTTGATCTAGGTTCTGTTGCTTTGAACCCAGCTCAAGATATCCAGGGTGGCAACACAAGAGAAGGTTATGTTGACGGTATCGCAATCAACACTACTTCTAAGTTTGACCTAGATATCGGTTCATTGTCTTTCGGTGACACTGGTACTTCTATCGGTGAAATCTACTTGACTGATGTGACTAACACTACTAACTGGACTATCTCTGCTCACTAAGATCTTGATCTTAGCTGAAGCTGGATACGAAAGTGTTTAGTTAAGTTAGAAGCAAAACGAGAAACCGCCTCACAATGTGAGGTGGTTTTTTTAGTTTCTGTTGTCTGTAAATTCTGTTGGCAGGGAAATATGGGGTAGGCTTTTGTGGCTAAAAGTGTTTGTTATGAAATTCCGTTCACTGCCTCGTTCACATTATAAAAAATGCCTAACAAAAGTCACAAATTCTACTGATTCACTGTAGACATTCTTCTCTCGCCCAGATAATTTATATCCACAATAGTTTTACCTCACCGTTATAATAATGATTGGAGTCTCTATATGAAGATGTTGAAATTTGGTTTGATACTGCTTGGTTTACTGTTCTCAGTGTCGAGCACCTTAGTATCAGCTGAAGAAGGCAAAAGAAAAATAAAAGCAGAAGATCTTGTCGAGGCGCCAATTGCGGACAGCGCTGTAGACCTTAACCAAGTGAGGCGGGGTAAGGTTACTGAGGAGCAAGCGATCGCGCAGCTTAAATATATGATGGTGCAGGGTTGGATGCGCATGGAAAAGAACTTGCTTGAACGTGGTGAGTTTTTACCTTTTGGGATGGTACTTTCCCCGCAGGGTGAATTTAACGTGTTAGCTATTGAGCACCAAAATCTTGTTAAAAAGGATTTTCAACTAGCCTCAATCATTGAATATTTAAAGCGTATTGCTAAAACTCGTGCAAAGTGGGGTGTCGGCTTAATGTATATTGAAACAAGAAAGAATGCTGATGGCTCATCCATGGACTACATTCGTGTAGTGGCAGAGCATATAGCGGGCTGGGCTAGATCGTGGTCTTACCCTTATAAGGTGGTAGATGGTGAAGTTAAGCTCGGCGCACCAAAGGAGACGGTTCTGAAGCCCATCTATTTTCAGTCTAATTAAATGAATAGCAAGGAGTGAGGAAAAGCTCGCTTCTTATTCTATCTCTAGCTTTATAAGGCCGCCCAGAAGGGCGGCTTTGTTTGTTATAGGATTGGCTTGCTTAGGTGAATATCGTTTTGTGTGTGCTTTTTATTGTGCGGATATGGATCTTACAACAAATTATGTAATTGTTAGGTGTTAGCCTTTAACGATTTGTTATTCAAAATGAACCCTGAGCGCGTAGTCTGTCGGGGTTTTTTGGGTTTTATAGCGCTGATTTTAATATTTAGATTGTATATACTGTGCGCCGATTTTGCTTAGTCATGGCTGTTATGTGATTTAGATGTCATGTTTTAAATAAGTATGTAAAGAAAGATTTATATAGGTGGTAATGAATAATGCCGATTTATGAATATGTGTGTAAATCTTGTGGTTTTGAAAAAGATGTCTTACAGAAAATGAGTGATAAGCCATTAACTGATTGTCCTGAGTGTAGCGAAAGTACTTTTTCAAAGCGTATATCCGCTGCTGGTTTTAGGTTATCAGGGTCAGGTTGGTATGAGACAGATTTTAAAACAGGAAATAAGAAAAACCTGTGCAACTCAAAGAATGAGAATAGCTCTAAATCTAAAGGCAGTGAAAGCTCTTCAGCAGCCTGATAAAGTAGCGATTTAACAAAGATAATTAACAATTAATCAGTATTTAGAATTAAGTGAGAATAGTTTATGCGAAGCCATTATTGCGGTTCGGTTAATGAAGATAATATCGGTCAAGAAGTGACTCTCTGCGGTTGGGTTCACCGTCGTCGTGACCATGGGGGTGTTATATTTCTAGATATGCGCGATCGTGAAGGTATGGCTCAAGTTGTTATAGATCCAGATACCGAGCAGGCTTTTGCGTTAGCTGATAGAGCAAGAAGTGAATGGGTACTGCAGATAAAAGGCCTTGTTCGTGCTCGCCCAGAAGGCACCGTTAATGAAAATATGCCCACTGGTAAGATTGAAATACTGGGTAAAGAATTAACGATATTGAATGAAGCTGAGACACCACCATTCCCGCTAGATGGTTACGTGGATGTAGGCGAAGACACTCGCCTAAAGTACCGTTTTATGGATCTGCGTCGTCCAGAGATGCTTAACAAGCTTGTGTTCCGCTCTAAGGTAACTAACTATATCCGTAACTTTTTGGATAAGTTGGACTTTATGGATGTTGAAACGCCTATTCTTACACGAGCTACACCAGAAGGTGCGCGAGACTATTTGGTTCCTAGCCGTACTCATCAAGGTAACTTTTTTGCATTGCCGCAGTCGCCGCAGTTATTTAAGCAGCTACTAATGGTGTCGGGTGTTGATCGTTACTACCAGATTGCTAAGTGCTTCCGTGACGAAGACCTTCGTGCTGATCGTCAGCCTGAGTTTACGCAGGTAGATGTCGAGTGTTCTTATATTGAAGAAGATCAATTGATGGGCATGATGGAGTCTTTAGTTGGCTCAATGTTCAAAGATTTGCTTGATGTCGAGCTTGGTAACTTCCCGCAAATGAGTTACGCCGAGGCAATGAGCCGTTATGGTAGTGACAAACCGGATCTACGTATTCCCTTAGAGATTGTGGATGTTGCTGACTTAATGGCAACTGTAGAATTTAAAGTATTTGCTGGGCCTGCAAAAGACCCTAAAGGCCGTGTTGCTGCGCTTAAGGTCGATGGCGGTGCATCATTATCTCGTAAGCAAATTGATGCATACACTGAGTTCGTTGGTATTTACGGCGCGAAAGGCTTGGCCTGGATCAAGGTTAACGAACTTGAAAAAGGCGCTGAAGGCCTACAATCACCAATTGTTAAGTTCTTGGGTGAAGATGTTGCCCTATCCATTATGGAAAAGGTGGGTGCTAAAAATGGCGATATCGTCTTCTTTGGTGCTGACAAAGAGAAAATTGTCAACGAAGCGCTTGGTGCACTTCGATGCAAGATCGGTGAGGACCTTGATCTTTATACTTGTGAGTGGGCGCCAATGTGGGTAGTGGACTTCCCAATGTTTGAGGAGTTAGATGACGGTGGTTTAACAGCTATTCACCATCCATTTACTGCTCCATCGTGCTCACCTGAAGAGTTGAAGCAAGATCCGGCAACCGCTTTGTCAAGAGCTTATGATATGGTCTTGAATGGTTGTGAATTAGGCGGTGGCTCAATTCGTATTCATGACGGCACCATGCAAAAAACTGTTTTCGAGATTCTTGGTATCGATGACGAAGAAGCCCAAAATAAGTTTGGTTTCCTATTAGACGCCCTAAAATATGGTTGTCCTCCTCATGGTGGTTTGGCCTTTGGTTTGGATCGTCTAGTGATGTTAATGACTGGCGCTAAGTCTATTCGTGAAGTGATTGCCTTCCCTAAAACACAAAGTGCAACCTGTGTGTTAACTCAGGCTCCTGGCGAAGTTGATAATAAGCAGCTTCGTGAACTTCACATTCGTGTTAAGTCTAAAGAAACTGAGAATAAAGCTTAAAATTTAAGCTTTATATCTAATTTGTGCGGTGAGAGTTTAGCTCTGCTAAACCCACCGCACTGATTTCTTTTCTTTTTATTAGCTGAACTTGATAAGTGCTTGATGAGCTAAAGCTTGGTTTGGTTTATCTATTTTTCTAAGGCAACTTCGATCCATTGGTGATGTTCTGTATCATAAGAGCCGTCCTTTACATTGGGAGTGCTTAGTTGTCAGTTTTTGATGCTCATTTTCATATAATTGATAGTCGATTTCCCTTAGTTTCTAATCACGGCTTCTTACCAGATGACTTTGATGTAGAACAATATCTTGAACGTGTCTCACTGCTTAATATCAAGAGTGGTGTCGTTGTTTCAGGCTCTTTTCAGGCTTTTGATCAGAGCTATCTACTTTCGGCGCTTGCCTTACTAAACTCAAGATCTAATAATTTTGTCGGGGTTACGCAGGTTCCACATGATATTTCTGATGGTGAACTATTAAAACTCGATGCTGCCGGAGTAAGGGGGGTTCGCTTTAACCTCTTTCGGGGTGGAAGTGAGCGGGTTGGCTATCTATGCTATTTCGCACAACGAGTTTATGACTTGTGTGGTTGGCATATTGAGTTATATATTTCATCTGAAGGTTTATATCATCTTCAAGATTTGATCAAGAATTTGCCTAAGGTATGTATTGATCACATGGGTATGGAGAAGTCATCGTTTCCTGTTGTAGATGATTTATTAAGGCATGGCGTTTATGTAAAAGTTTGCGGCTTTGGTCGAGTCGATTTTGACCCTATTAAGCGCCTTCAAGAGATGGTGCTGATTAATCCTAATGCTTTGATGTTTGGAACAGATCTTCCCTCAACGCGCGCTTTGAGGCCATTTAGAAATGAAGATTTGAGTTTGATTAAAGGCATTTTTTCTTCCGATTCGTACCAGAATATTACCTGGCATAATGGTAGGCGGTTTTACCGCCTTGATACTGATTAACAATCAAAAGGTTTAGAAGTATGTCCCTGATACTAGGTATAGATCCCGGCTCACGAGTAACCGGCTACGGGCTTATTTCGAAGGATAGGGGGCGTTTATCTTATGTTGCAAGTGGTTGTATTCGTACCGGGGATGGAGCATTTTCCGACCGTCTGTTAGTTATATTTCAAGCCGTTGGACAGCTCATTCAGCAGTATCAACCGGATCAATTTGCAATCGAAGAGGTTTTTATGGCCAAGAACCCTTCTTCAGCGCTTAAGCTTGGTCAGGCACGTGGCGTAGCCATTGTTGCAGCCGCGAATTCAGGGCTCGAAGTTAACGAGTATTCGGCTAGAAAGGTCAAGCAAGCGGTTGTTGGTAAGGGGGGGGCAGATAAGTCTCAAGTCCAGTTAATGGTTATGCACCTGTTAAAGCTTGAAAGCTCACCTCAAGCAGACGCAGCAGATGCTTTGGCAATAGCAATTTGCCATGCGAATAGTGAGAAGCTGTTGCTGCAAGTTTCTGGTGTTAGTCAAAGTCGCGGTGGTCGTATGCGGTAGTTATTGACTGATTTGCTTAAGGCGACAAAATGGGAAATCAATAGTAAATAAGGTAGATAATTTAGATGATTGGTAAATTGCTAGGAATAGTCGAAGAGAAGGGTGCCCAGAGTGTTTTATTAAATGTGTCGGGCATATGTTATGAAGTCGAGGTGCCAATTTCTACGTCTTTTTCTTTGCCTGAGGCGGGCGCTAGCGTGAGCCTATATACTCATTTTGTTGTTCGCGAAGATGCTCAATTGTTATATGGCTTCTTGAATAAGAAAGACCGAGACATGTTCAGGGTTCTCATAAAGGTTAACGGTGTTGGTCCAAAGTTGGGGATAACTATTCTATCTGGTTTAGATAGTGCATCTTTAGCTCGCTGCGTAGCTGATGATGATGTTTCTACGTTGGTGAAGCTACCAGGTATTGGCAAGAAAACGGCCGAAAGGTTGTTGATAGAGCTGAGAGATAAGGTTAAAGGCCTTGTTCCTGAGGGTGGTGATGTGTCAATTTCTGAGCTTGATATGCCTCTAGCGCGTGTTAGCGATATCGAAGGTGAAGCCGAAGCGGCGCTGATTTCCTTGGGTTATAAGCCTCAAGATGCTGCGAAATCTATTAAATCAGTGCGTCATGAGGGGCAAACCCTAGAGTCTCTTCTTAAAGCTGCACTAAAAGGAATGTTGTAGCACCAGGCTTATAGGTCGGCGAGGTCTAACATATTTTTAACTTTAGTCCCTTGGATTGATCTGTAAACTGTCTTTCATAGTAAGTTCTTGGTGTGTCATTACGGCCACGCCCAGATTGATGTTTCCTGTTTGGAATGTACATGATTGAAGCAGATCGTATTATTGCCGCTCAAGCTGCCGAGCTTGGTGGTGTGAGTGAAGATGTTCAAGATAGAGCGATTCGGCCTAAGTCTTTAAGTGACTATGTTGGGCAGCCCGCTGTTAAAGAGCAAATGGATATCTTTATTCAAGCAGCCAGTAAAAGGCAAGAAGCGCTGGATCATGTGCTTATTTTCGGTCCGCCTGGACTAGGTAAAACAACGCTAGCGAATATTATTGCAAATGAGCTAGGGAGCAATATTAAGTCTACTTCTGGCCCTGTTCTTGAAAAAGCCGGTGATCTTGCTGCATTGCTGACAAACTTGGAAGCAGGAGACGTTCTTTTCATTGATGAAATTCACCGAATGAATGCTTCAGTTGAAGAAGTCTTATATCCGGCAATGGAAGATTATCAGCTCGATATCATGATAGGTGAAGGTCCGGCTGCAAGGTCTATCAAGCTCGACTTACCTCCCTTTACGCTTGTTGGTGCAACCACGCGAGCAGGTTTGCTCACCTCTCCGTTAAGAGACCGATTTGGGATCGTTCAGCGTCTTGAGTTCTACAATAACCAGGATTTGAGCTCCATTGTTAGTCGTTCAGCCCAGTTACTCGGATTAGAGATTGAACAGGGTGGAGCCGATGAGATAGCCTGTCGTTCCAGAGGGACGCCCCGGATAGCCAATCGATTGCTAAGGCGAGTAAGAGACTACGCCGAGGTTAAAGGTAATGGTGTCTTGGATAAGAACAATGCTGATAAAGCCCTAAGTATGCTCAACGTTGACGCAAAAGGCTTGGATCAAATGGATCGGCGCTTACTACTCGCGGTACTCGAAACATTTGCTGGCGGCCCGGTTGGCGTAGAAAGCATGGCGGCAGCAATTAGTGAGGAGCGAGGCACGGTTGAGGATGTCTTGGAGCCTTACCTGATTCAGCAAGGGTATTTGGCAAGAACGCAGCGCGGTCGTCTGGCAACACAAAAAGCATGGCAGCATTTTGGTTTGAAAGCACCCGCCGAACTCAGCGGCGGAGCGTGATATGACATGTTCTAGCGAAGCATTCAGTCTGCCAATACGCGTTTATATAGAGGACACTGATGTTGGCGGCGTCGTGTTTTATGCTAATTATTTAAAGTATTTTGAGCGTGCTAGAACGGAGTTTATTCGAAGTTTAGGGTTTGAGCTTCGGGCTGGTTTCGAAGAAGGAATCAGTTATGTAGTGCATAGCCTTGATGTTAGATACCTGGCCCCCGCCAAACTTGATGAAATACTGAATGTTACTGCTTCGGTTTCGTCTCTAAAAAGAACTTATATAGAATTTGAACAGTTTGTTGAAGACTCATCTGGTAGGCGGCTAGTTGAGGGGAATGTTAAGGTCGCTTGTGTATCATTGCCTGATAACAAGCCGAGAGCGCTACCCGAAGGCCTGAAGCAAGCCTTGAGTTCAACAGGGTTACAAAGTTAGTCAGCTATTACCGTATTTTGTGCCTAGATTTGGCAGATTACCTGGAGAAAATAAGTGCAGGAAAAGATTTCGATTGTTGGTTTGATTCTTGATGCAAGTTTTATTGTGCAGTTGGTTATGTTGGCATTATTGCTTGCGTCGATAATATCCTGGTATCTGATATTCCAGCGCTCTAGTTTCTTCAGACAGGCTAATGCGCAGCAGCATAATTTTGAGGATATGTTTTGGTCCGGCATGGATCTAGGAAAATTGTACAAAAGAAGTTCCGGGTCGGCTGCGAGTAGTGGGCTTGAATTGATTTTTAAATCGGGGTTTAAGGAATTTAACCGTTTAAAACAACAAGCCGGCGTAGACGCCGATGCCGTGATGGAGGGGACGCAGCGATCAATGCGTGTAGCGCTTTCGCGAGAGGGTGAACGACTTGACTCCAATCTGCCATTTTTGGCAACAGTTGGCTCTACAAGCCCTTATGTTGGTCTGTTCGGCACAGTTTGGGGGATTATGAACTCTTTTCTCGGGCTTGCTCAGCAGCAGCAAGCGACCTTGGCGACGGTAGCGCCAGGTATTGCTGAAGCACTAATTGCTACTGCAATGGGGCTATTCGCAGCAATTCCTGCTGTTGTTGCTTATAACAGGTTTTCGGCAAGGGCTGATGCGCTTTATACAAGCTATGAAACTTTCGCTGATGAGTTCTCGAGTATTCTTCATCGAAATATTCATTCAAGTGCAGGAAGTGCAAAAGACGGTGTTGCTGATAATACTTCTAATAGAGGCTGATAACGGTGCCTAGATCTAAGCGTAAACCCATGTCCGATATAAATGTTGTTCCCTATATCGATGTGATGCTAGTGCTGCTTATTATCTTTATGGTGACAGCACCAATGCTGACTCAGGGGATCAAGATTGATTTACCCTTACTTGATAGCGACCCGGTAGAAAGTGCTAAAAGCCTCGAGCCGATTGTCGTGACGGTCGACTCAAACGGTGCTTACTATATGGAAATGACATCATCAAGCAAGAAACCTTTAGAGCTTCAGGTCGTACTAAAAAATGTAAGCTCTATTCTTCAACACGAACCTTCTACTAGTGTTCTTGTGCGAGGAGACAGGCATGTAGAGTACGGAGTTGTGGTTGAGCTGATGGCTGCTTTACAGAATGCCGGTGCGAAAGATGTCGGATTGATCACTGAGGACCCATGAAGAAAAACACGGCTAAAGATTCTCAAGCTCGTGCTTTGAAAAAGCAGGGAGCAAGTGGAAAGTCTTCAGATAAGCGTGCAACGGAAAACTTTAAACTCCTTAAGGTCTTGTTAGGCGAGGCGATAGAGGTAAAAAATCGAAAGTTTCTGATTGCTAGTGTTGCTGTTCATATATTGGTCATTGCTGCATTCTTTTTCAATTGGCAGAGTAGTAACGAGCAAACAGTTAAGTTGCCTCCAAAAAGTATTCAAGCTCGTGTGATTAGTGAAAATGAACTACAGCAACTCCGAGATAGGGAGCGGGCAAAGGTTCAGGAAAAACAAAAGGCTCTGGATAAGAAAAAGGCTCTGGATAAGAAAAAGGCTCTAGAGAAGAAAAAGGCTCTAGAGAAGAAAAAGGCTCTAGAGAAGAAAAAGGCTCTGGAGAAGAAAAAGGCTCTAGAGAAGAAAAAAGCTC
>NZ_LWGJ01001472.1:0-1936 GCF_001635845.1 Oleiphilus sp. HI0132
CTATGCCCTGATGTGCAGCGGAAACTTGAGTTCTGCTTTTCGGCTGGCAAATGAGGGTAAAAGTATCCTGAACCAGAATCAGCATCACTTCTTCGAAAGCTTTGCCAGCTTAGTCATCATTTTATGTGACCGATATTTAGGCAGGGGTGTCGAGGCTATTCAACTGATGAACGAAGTGTTTCTGCCTATTAAACATGGTGACAGAAACCCGCTATGGGCAAACCTGGCGACCGGTATGATGGTAGTAGAATATGAGCAAAATCAGCTGGATAAGTCACTGGAATTGAGCACGCAATTAATCCCACTAGTTAACCACTCCTGCGCAACGGAAGAAGTAGCGACGGTTTATCTATATAGCTCCCGGGTTTTTCATATAAAAGACCAATCGTCCAAAGCAAGCCGCTTACTTGACCAACTTGAGCGTATTTTATCTTTAGGTGACTATCAGCGCTTTAATAGCCAAGTAGTTCACGAAAAAATGCGCCAGGCGTTTCGTAGCGGTTCTTTCTCAGTTTGTAAGCACATTTTCGAAAAGTACCACTTAGATGAGTTCATCAATAAAGGAGTTTGGCAGAAATCCGGGCAATATGAAGAGCACCGGGAAAGAGGTGCACTGGCTGCCGTATATTTTTTGATATCTAAAGGTCGCTTTAAACAAGCAAGCGACTTGCTCGAAGATATCGCCCAGTTGCTAGACCGGAACAATATCACCTCACGAGTATTGATAGCACGCTGCAATATCGCCATGATTGCCTTTAGGCAGGGTAACACTGATGCGGCGATCAGTCTGGTTAAGCGCCTCATTAGCCGTTATGGTTTGGTCTGTTTTTCCCGCAGTGTATTTGATGAAGCTCCTGGGCTGGAACTGCTCTTCCAGCAAGCGGTTAATGAATCCAGAGTGGCCCTGCCCACCATTTTTACCGATATTTTTCATACCTTGGTAGCAGCTGGTGATAAGTTCCAAGACCTGATTCAACCAGCTCACCTGCTGACCGACAAGGAACTCGAAATATTTGAGCTTCTATCCACCGGCCTAAGTAATGCCGAAATCAGTAAACAGTCTGGTATTGCTTTATCTACAACCAAATGGCATTTGAAGAATATCTACAGCAAGCTTAATGTTGAAAACCGTAGCGCAGCCTTGGCCCTGGCACACAAAACACAGCCGGCTTAAGGCATCTATAGCTCTGCCTTCTAATGTTGCGACTAGTTTTTTTTGGGGGGAGGGAGGGAGTCCCCTGACTCTTCAGAGAGTCAAAGGAATTTCACTTATAACTTTCAAAAACGAGCAGTCTGCTTTTGTCTGCATCGCTTCAGACTGCTCTTATCAATTGTATTTAGTACCTTTTAAGCTCTTTAAGCTGAGCAACATCTTTCTGTATGCTTAACAGCTCATCTCTACTTAAATAAGTATCAATTTTTGCTGCCGCTTTAGCATAAAAGCTATTCAATGCTCTAGTAAGTGACTTGTCTGTATTATCAAGCAGTTGCTCAGGCTTGGTCACTGAGTTGGTCGCCATTCCAACGAGCCCCCCTCTATTCTTAATCTCCCACTGTTTGGTATAAGGCTCTGATATCCCAAAATCACTCAAATTAATTCTCTTATTCAACATCGCTTGACCCGTCAAAGGCTCAATAACCTTCAAAAGCATCTCACCATTAATGTAAATATTACCTGAGTCCGTACAGTGAGTACTCTTACATGCAACACCGGTTGATTTTTGATTTATATTAAAAGTGAGACGAGGAACAACAGACAAATACATATTTTTCTTATCACTAAACGTAATATCATCAAACGTTTGATAAGGTCCTTTCATATTGAAACCTTTGTCACTCAGGTTTGAAACAAAAGTATTATTCAATGCAGTCATAAGCTGGCTTCTATATGACTGGTTATACGCACTATTAGCATTAAACCCGTGATTCCCTTTAG
>NZ_LWGJ01001473.1:0-3369 GCF_001635845.1 Oleiphilus sp. HI0132
TAGCATACGGAGCAATTATGTGACGCGAGTCTTATTCCTTCCACTTAGCCCATGGGTCAGCAGCACCTGAAGAAGGCTTACTCGGCTTCTTAGCGCCTGATTCTTCGTTGTCGCTATTAGGCTTATCTCTTGTCTTTTCAGATCCAGATTTAGTGTAGGGCGAAGCGGTAAACTTCCTGTTTCTCGAAAAGCTATCACCACTACCTCGCCTTTCTGCAGCTTTTCGCTCTCGTTTTTCCCTAAGTTCCTCAGCATCTTCAAGGCTTAGTTCTGCCGGTTCACCAGGAGTTTGTCCGTCAGGAATAATACGGTCGCGAGGAGGCAATTCGAACTGCTCAGGGGAAGCCTTAGGGAGACTTTTAAACTGGTAAAGGTAAAATGCTTCAACTCTTTCACGAGCCCAATCCGTTTTCTTTAAAAACTTAACGCTGGACTCGATACTTGGATTTGTCTTGAAGCAATTCAGATTCAAATATGCGTGCAGGATTTGAAAGCCATAGAAATCAACGATTTCTGTCACAAGCGTCTTTAAACCCAGGCCATGCAAAGGGTTATTCTGGTAGTTAATTTCTTCAGTCATGAGGTGGTTGGGCTCCAAAAAGTAATTCGCAGCATTATACCTTAAAGAAGCAATAGAAGAGTTTGTTTTAAATAACTTTCGAACAAACCACTAAACTAACTCAATCTCTGAGTCGCAGAGATCGACTTCTTCCTCAAGCCCATATTGATTAATAAATTCCTTCACACGCTCAGTCGCATTCTTTCTGCTCATTTTGGGGCACAGGAATAAAGTTGGCTTATCACAGTAACGGTCCAGAAAACGATCAATAAAGCCTTCATCACAATCATCTGACAAAAACAGAATCCATGCAGAAATTCGGTCATAGAACTCATATCGACTTTCAACAAAGGTAGTAGGGTGATTAAAGTGGCGGACATCTACCCGGTATGAACTCAGCTCCTTTCTAATTAAAGCTGAATACATTTTTGAGTCAGAAAATATTCCTAGACTACGCTCACACAGATAGTTTGGCCCAAGATACCGGTCTTCTATACTGAGCTGATTACCCACGATTACTCTCGCGTTATCAGACTGCGCAACAAACATATCAAATAAGTCGATATGAGGATGCTCTTTGAGCTCCTGCTTTTGACTTTCCTCTACCAGCATTTGAGGCAAAGCTTTCACACCTTCCAGATAGAAAGCCTCATCCTTTTCAGTACTTACGTATACAGGCCTATCCGACGATTCAGGTTCCGATAGAGGTTTCCCTGCACGAGTCCGATAAAAAGATGTTTTAGTAGAGTGTGTTTTGACGCTTGACTGCGATAAACCTGAATACACATCCGAATACAAATTGTTCGGCTTTATGTCATATCCTTTTCTAGTGAAAGGTATTGAAGTGCTTCGTTTGGGAGCTTGCCTCTGAGCCCGGTATATTTCAGGGTCAATAAAGCGTAAATCTGGCTTTGGTTTCTTATGTAATTTTAGGCGTTTAAACACTGCGGCGAACCTCCCTATTCCCTGCATGAACTTGTCAATTCCCTTTTATCGGCAGTTCCAATACTGCCTGAAGCGCAGTTTATTCGAATTTTGAACCTAGTCACAATACAAAAACACGAGATAATCCAAATATGTGACACATTACTTCCATCATAAAACCAGATTTCACATTTGTTTGCAGAACCTTAGCTTACTTTTGCGTAATAATGACTAGGCTTTAGTTATGAACATCTATTAACCAATATAGTTTAACTTTAAAGTTTGCAGGCATTATCATGAATATTCACATGTTCGGCAGTAAAAGCATTAAGAGCAAGTCTGACCTTAAGAAAGTCAATATTCCAACGGGCTCATCAGCTCATGCGGAAGATATCTGGTCAACTGGTGAGCAAGATGCCCTGCATATTCCAATTCTAGGCTCTGAAGCGCATCAATCTCAAGACGACAATCACTCCAAACCTGAGCTTTTGAACCCTTTTGGCGTATATATTTCGGAAGAAGCAAAAAATGTAGATGTAATGCTATCTTCCATTTAGGAAAGCAAGCCTCCTTTACTAGAGGACGGTTCGATTCTCGATGATATATGCGCCGAAGCTGAACTATTACTTGAAGAGCTTCCGACTCTAGAACCAGAGAAAGCCCTTGAACCAGCAAGCGAGGAAACAGAGAGAACTGAGATCGTCCAAGAAGAAGCGCTAAGCGAAGAATTAATGCACGCACCAATTCCTACACCACTTGTTGAAGAATGCACCGAGAGAGTCGTCGGCGTATACGCATCATCAGAGCTCTATGTTAGAAGCTTATCTAAAGAGCTCGCTCTATATTGTGATGCAGAAATTCATTGTTTTGACTCCAGCATGAACGAAGCACAGCTTCAGGACGACACCCGCATCAATATGTGGATTGTGAATTTATCAGATGATGATGAAAGCGAATTGCTTGACTCAATTCTTGAAGAAAGCGCTGAACACCCTACCCTTTATCTGTCGGGAAGTTTATCAAAGCATTGTAAGAAACTAATCCAGGCTTTCTTGGAAGAGAATTAACACTTAAGACTTTTCTATGTTGACCTTACCGAGCTAGGTAATTAGCTAATCATGACCTGCCGGTAAACTTTGCAATCAAGCGAGCCAGCCAATTTCTGCAACTTCGGTTTGCCAGCTTTTCTGATTCTGCATTAAATTTTTTAACTTCATTAAAAACAATCTGCTGCATTTGAATTGCAGACAATGAAGCACTTCTATGCACCTCATTGCTATGAGCGTAGTCCGCAGACAGGCTGTGTTGTCTGTACATTAATTGCAGAGATTCTGAAGACGAATGTTCAGGCAATTCATTGCTGCCTACCGCTTTCGAGAACACTTCAGCATTATCGTTAAGACTTTCGGTAACACTGTCATCTGAAAGCTCACAGTTTTGTTCCGCTTTCCCAACAGTAGTTTTAGCTCTTTCAATCGTAGTTTCTGCGGCCTCTTCGATGAGTGCTTCATTAAGCAAAGCTAGCGCCCAGCTTTCATCCACCGGTTCTGGCTTCACTGATACCTGGCTCTCACCCGATCTATTGTTACTACTGATGTCTTGTTTCTTCATAATACGTCATCTATACAGTAAACCCTGCGTTGCGGAAAGGCTTTACGAAGCTGACCTGACACGTAAGCACATGAAAAATATATTAAATTTAAGAATGAAGATTATACACTTTTCATTCCATGACAAACATTTTGAATACTGGAAACCGTGAACTTATTGCAATTTTTTACACTCTAGAAAAGCAATACCTCACACTTCTCAAAAATATATAAGGGTTTTATGTATTCGATAGCGCAGTCTCTATAGAATAAAGAGTTGTTTTCTAACACTACGTG
>NZ_LWGJ01001474.1:0-2174 GCF_001635845.1 Oleiphilus sp. HI0132
GAGAGTTCGCCTTACTCCTGATTATACCCTCAATGTGGATGCGACATGGACTGATTGGAGTCAGTGGGAAGAATGGACTTTTTACTTTGATAGAACTCTGGAAATGCTAACAACAGCTCGACTATTGTCGGGGTTGGTCACAGGTCGTTCTCTGACTTTGCCTATTGGCTTACGTGATACCTGGCACTTTGGTTTCGGTTTAACTAAGCATGTTAATTCTCGTCTGGATGTCAGGTTTGGGTTAGAGTTACGAACTTCACCAGCCGAGCGTGATGTTTTTGGTCCGCTTCCCGTTGGTGATATGAAAATGTGGGGTACCGGGTTTGGCTACAAGTGGGATAAACGAACCGATATCAGTGCAAGCATATTCTATATGCAGTCTGATGATTACATTCCTTCTAATACAAGTTGTAATTTGAACTGTACGAATTTGACTAACGTAATTTATAACCCCTATGCGGGCTTGAATGTGAAGTTTACATCTCGAGTATTTGGAATGGGTATTTCTTTTAACCGAAAATTCTAGGTCTATATGAAGCTGAACTATTCGAGATCGACTGTAGTATTGCTTGTAGCTTTGTGTGTCTTTTCTTTGGAAGCTCTTGCTGAACGCTATAGTGTTGAACAAGATAGCTTTGGTGGATATTCCGCAAAGAAGGTAGATGATGCTCAGCAAGCCGATGTGCCTGTCATCGACTCACAGCCAGAACCTGAAGAGCCTCAGCAGCAAGCAAAGTTAGAGCTGCCTCCTGAACCACCTGTTAGTCCAAAATCCCAGAACGTAACCGACAATGAATATCTTGGTGATGTTGGTGATTCCTTAAGTCCTTTTGAAAAAGAATATATTGAAACCGAAAGATTAGAGCGCTCTAAGGTTCTTGGCGCTATTCGTAGGGCGCCACCACTTAACGATTTCGATGCAACGCGCGTTAACTCTGAGGAATTTGTGGATGGTGATAAGCTATTAATCGACGGTGGGCGACCGAGTAGTGAAGGTTCTCGCTACTATACAGTAGTCGATGCTGATGGAACGGTTCGCAATATTGATTATGACGCTGATGCTGTCCAGGCTGCTCTCGAAAAAGAAAGAGAGAAAAAAATCGAATTTACGGAAGCAAGTGTTTTGGAGAAGTCCGCAGCCAGTGCCGACCTTCCTGAAAGCGCTGACCCTTTTGCCGCGGCTTTGTTTGCTAAAAACTTTACTTCTGATGACTACTTTGATGGTTTCTCAAGTACTTGCTGCCAAACACTACCAAATGTTGACTTTATCGAACTTGAATTAGGTAAAGCTCACTACTATGAAATGAACGAAGATCAGCTACCTTATCGGTTTTCAGGTGGCGATAGTCGTTTTTTGTTGTTGAGCTTACCGCAAACCAAAGAAAAGCAAGCTTTAAGCATAAGAAGCTTTGTACGGCGTCATAAACGTTTTGGCATTGATAATGGTGTATTCTTTCCTCAGTTAGTTACTTTGGATAGCGATAAGCAGCCACTGCGTATATTTACGGGCCCCTTATTAAAGTATCATTCTGAAACTTGGCTCGCTCATGGTTATTTAGAGGGCTTTTTTCAGCTTGACTCTACTAAGGATGGTGGTGAACGATTTCTATTGGTTAACACTACCAGAGATATTCTTGGGCAAACATCCAGTATTGAAAGTGACGAAGAGCTTATTTCTATTGAGCATATGGAAATAGGTACTCTGGAGCTAAAATTGTTAGTTGAAGATAATTAGCTAGTTTCTCCTTGCGGCTTTATTCTTAGGTAAGTTGCTAATTACATGAGTAAATATAAATAAAATCATTGATAGCGGTTGATCATTTTTCTGTATGGCGTATAATGCGCCGCATCTGGGCCAGTGTGATGAAATTGGTAGACATGAGGGATTCAAAATCCCTTGTCCTTCGGGACGTGGCGGTTCGAGTCCGCCCACTGGTACCAATCCTTTCTTAGTTATCAAAAGTCGATCTAACTTAACAAGTTTTCCCAAGTTAAAACAAATATTCAGCCTTTATTCTCCAAATACGGCCGCCAGGTAGGGTTTTATTTACTTAATAGAACAAACTGCTTTAGGTTGTGTTATATCTTAATTTAAGTGCTTAGGAGATCACAGTGCATATTTCTAGAATTATTCTTCTGCTTTTAATGTCACTCTCTCTTTTAGCCTGCTCAAG
>NZ_LWGJ01001475.1:0-2417 GCF_001635845.1 Oleiphilus sp. HI0132
CTTCTTAATCACCAAATCTCATGCGCAAGAAGCCATGAACCAGATTACTGATATTGTTTTTGATAAAACAGGGACACTAACCAAAGGTGAACTCAGCATTTCTGGTGTGAAGCTTTTTAGTCACTGCGGAGAAAGTAAAGCGCTTGAAATCGCTGCCGCACTAGAACACCACTCCAGCCACCCGATCGCCAAGCCTTTTTCTGAATTTTTCACCAGCCCAGCCGAAAGGGTTACAAACCATCTTGGAAAGGGCCTCGAAGGTTTTTTTCAGGGGCAACACTACGTACTGGGCAATGCAGAACTCGTTGAACTAAAACAGAGTTGCGAACAAGCATTACAACAGCATAATGGCCTAAGCCTATATCTGAGCGATGGCGAGAACCTGATTGCGCAATTTATGCTAAATGATGCTTTACGCTCCGACAGTAAAGAAAGCATCAAACAGTTTCAGGAAGCGGGTATCACCACTCATATATTAAGTGGAGACCACCGAGACTCTGTCTCCAGTCTCGCCTCTAAACTCGGCATCGCTAACTACAAAGCAAAGCAGTCGCCCGAGCAAAAACTGGCTTATGTCAGAGGTTTACAGGCCGCAGGCAAACAGGTCACAATGGTGGGAGATGGTATTAACGACCTACCTGTCCTGTCTGGTGCTAAGTTATCAATATCGATGGGCGAAGCCAGCGACATTACCAAGTTAAATTCAGACGCTATTCTGCTCAATGGAAATATGACGGTTATTAACGAAGCTTTCCAAAACGCGCAGAGAACACGTAAAATCATTAAGCAAAATATGGCCTGGGCCATCATGTATAATCTATGCATGCTCCCCATGGCAGCAGCTGGTTGGGTTCCACCTTATTTCGCAGCCCTGGGAATGTCCTTGAGTTCTTTATTAGTTGTTTTTAACTCTCTCAGGTTAAAGCGCTAACATGGACAAGTCGCGAGCGTCGATAAGGTGCTCCAATTAAACTGATTTAAGATAAGAGTTAGCTTCGATGGAAATATTGTATATTCTAATTCCACTATCAATCATTCTTGTTGCTTTAGCGATTGCCATTTTTGGCTGGGCAGTCAAGAACGGACAGTATGATGACCTGGAAGGCCCCGCGCACAGCATTCTCTATGATGATGATAAAGACATGATCCCGGGGCAAAACAACAAAACTCAAAAGAAAGACCTGAATACTCAAGACAGTCAACATAGTGAAAAATCGGACGACTAAGTTTGCTAAATGACCCCGGTATTCTTATTTCTGCCTTTATGCTTGGCTTTCTAGGCTCTGCACATTGCTTGGGAATGTGCGGAGGTTTAGCAAGTGCCTTAGGTTTACATACCTCATCATCAAACAAGGCAAGCTTCTTACTCTCCTATAATCTGGGGCGCGTTATAAGTTATTGCATCGCAGGACTGATTGTTGGCAGCCTTGGCTTCTGGCTGAGCAAACAATTAGCAGCCTTAGAGGTTCTCAGATATTTAGCTGCAACAATGTTAATTCTAATGGGTTTATACCTAGGCCAATGGTTTAATGGAATACTCTGGGCTGAAAAACTAGGTAGTAAACTCTGGCCCTTGATTCAACCATTATCAAAGCGTTTTATGCCTATTAAATCAATCAAAGATGCGCTAGTGGTTGGCATGGTGTGGGGTTGGCTACCGTGTGGTTTGGTATACTCGGCTTTGATCTGGGCAAGCTTGGAAGCAAGTATCTTCGGTTCAGCACTAATCATGCTTGCTTTTGGCCTAGGCACCCTGCCTTCAATGTTGAGCAGCGGTTTATTAGCACAAAAACTATCCGCGACAATTAGAAAACGCTGGTTCCGCTCTTCTGCCGGAGCAATGATGACTTTATTCGGCTTATGGTCTTTGCCAGTCATCCAGAAAACAGTTTACCAGCTATTAAACGCTTAGCTAAGAAGCCCAATGATAAATTTCTGAAAAAGGCTCAAAGAAACTTTCATATTGTTTATACGCAGAGACGGCATCCTGATTTATTTCCCGCCTAATTTGAACATGACTCGCCGTTCTACTTAGCAACTTATCTTCTTTATGAAAATCCAAACACTGTTCTCCCCAAGGCAAGTCGCAAAACGCCATAAGCGCCTTGGATTCAGCTTCCGGATCACACACTAATTCCTCATATTTAACTGTTGTCACACGTTGAGGGTAGGCATTCTTTGTCCGATCCATTGCTACTAAACAATTATCCACATACTTGAATATATTATTTAAGTCATGAGCCCAGGGTAATACAGACATGTTATTTCGCATAATAGAAACAATCGAAGCGAGTGGAGCTCGATCACAATAAACCACCTTCGCTCTCGGCATCACCTTCATAATGAAATCGATTAGGAATATGTTTTCTAGAGACTTATCAGTAAAACGTTTTACATCGCTTGATGAATCTTCCGGC
>NZ_LWGJ01001476.1:0-1894 GCF_001635845.1 Oleiphilus sp. HI0132
GCCTCATCACACAAGTGACAACCAAGTGTCGAATACAAATAAAAGACTGGGCAGGTGTTCAATTTGAAACTCTTTTTAAATATTTTCAATAATTTAAGCAATCTATTTAAAGTATTTTATACTATACTTTTGCTTTACATCTTATTAAGAAAGAATATCTACATCTAACTGAAGGCCTGAATATACTTATGTGGTTTAAAAATATCCTGTTTTATCGCTTTACTAAACCTTTCGAACTATCAAGCGAAGAATTAGAAAGTAAACTTGCTGACTCACCATTTAAACCCTGCGGCGCGAACGACATATACCAACTAGGTTGGTCCAGCCCTTTGCAAAAGCATTCCGAGCAACTGGTACACGTTAACCAGAATTACTGGATGATCTGCCTTCAAAAGCAAGAGCGTATTCTACCTAGCTCTGTGGTCAATGAGCAATTACAAGAGAAAGTAAATGAGATCGAGGAACAACAGCACCGCAAAGTTACACGCAAAGAAAAAACTGAGCTAAAGGAAGAAATCACTAACCTCTTACTACCTAAGTCTTTCACCAAGACATCGCGCTATTTCGCCTACCTTTGCCCTTCGAAAGGCTACCTTGTGATTAACACTTCATCAGCCAAATTGGCAGATGAACTGACCAGCTATTTACGCAAAACAATTGGTTCACTTCCTATTCGCCTACCAGCAGTTAACCAGGCCCCAAGCTCGATCATGACACACTGGGTCACCGAGCCAAGCAGCCTACCAAGCTTTATGACTGTAGGCTTAGAATGCGAACTTACATCACAAGGTGAAGAGAAAGGATCTATTAAGTATAAAGGCTTGGAACTCGATCAAGAACAGATCGACCAACAAATCAAATCAGGAATGGAAGTCACCAAACTTGCTGTCGAGTGGCGCGAGTCACTAACACTATTATTAGGCTCTGATTTAAGTGTGAAGCGCATCAAGTTTGGCGATATGCTACAAGATCAACTTGACGACATGAACGCCGAAGATGCCGCCAGCATGTTTGACGCTGGCTTCACCATTATGACGGCAGAGTTCGACAAACTAATTCCAGAGATCCTGGAAGCATTCGGCGGTGAAGATACCAGCGCAGTGATCGAAGAATCGAACTAACTGTCGGCAACGCTGAGCACATTGGAATAGCGGCAATCAATAGCCGCTATTCAATCTCTTATACAAAAGCAATAAACAAAAAAGCACTCTAAACTTGCGAACAAGCCTCTAGAGAATACCCTTTTCAATAACTTCCTGACGAATACCAGACCAGGCACCTTGAATCTTCTTCAAGTGAGAAAGCACCTCTTCCAACATTTCTAGATCGTTTTTGACATTAGCTTCAAACAGTCGATGCTCACAGTAGACATAAAGATCAAATAAATTTTGTGCGACCTCCTGCCCCTTATCTAAATCTAGAAAGCTACGCAAACCCGATATAATCTCTATCGACTTGTTAATCAAACGATTCTTGCCTTCAAAGTCACTCGCAGCAATGCGCGCCTTAGCCATATTAATGCGCTCAACAGCACCATCAAATAAAAGCTGAATTAATTGGTGACGGTCTACATCGACAACACTTGTCTGCGCATTAACCGACTGATACTGATGTAATGCATTCATATTATTCTCCTGCAATCACTAAGGTACTATTTCCTTAGCTACTTCTTTTATTATTAATAACAAACTTTATTTGTCTGAACCTGTTCCTGCTAGCGCATCTAACTGCGCCTTTATAAAATCCATCGTACTATTTAATTTCGAAACTGCGATATCCGCTGCCGTAAATTCACGCGCCAAGCGACTTGTTAAAGACTCAATTCTCTCATCAAGCTTTAAACGCTCCTCATTAATCATTGCTAACGACTTACTTAATGTATCGTTCTTTGTTG
>NZ_LWGJ01001477.1:0-2760 GCF_001635845.1 Oleiphilus sp. HI0132
AGCCATGCGGTAGACTTGGTTGTCGCCAACTTTCAGGTTGACCAGATTACGCAGTTCAACGCGCTGTTTGCTCTTGTCAAAGATAGTCTGATCGAGTTCTTTAATAATGGCATCATTTTCAGAAAGCTGTTTGAATTCCTTTTCTCGTATTTGCTCATTCTCGCCTTGCTGTTCTTGGAATTTCTTTTCGACACGTGCCAATTCCTTCATATGAGTTTGAATGACCGATTCGATATCTTTTTCGCGGGCTCCTAGACTCTTGCTGAGCTTCAGTGATAGCGCCTGAATTTTTTGGTTTAGCGTATCTTCTCGTGCCTGATAGCGATCTTTGACGGCCTCGATATCCTGGTTATAAGTGGCTCGGAGTGTCTTTTGTTTGTCTGAGTCACTGAGTTTATTCAGTGCAAGGCGTAGGTCTTCAACCTTCTTCTCTTGCGTTTCGACGAGAGCATTCTGTTCTTTCTTAACTGAGTTTTCAGAGAAGAAGCCTGCATCAGCGATTTTCTTCTCTCGCTTCACTCGAAGCTCTTTTAGATAGGCTTGTTCATTGGCAAGCTGTTGTTGAAGGCTTCGGCGTTGAGTGTCTAGCTCACTGCTGGCATTGAGCGTCATTTGTCGTGAAGCCTCAATCAGTGCATCCAGTTCCTTCTGACGGTCAGCGCGTAAAGCTTTGAGCTGCTCGCGTCTATCTTCAATTTGCGCAGATAGGCCTTTGATATATTCATTTTGAGTTGCAGCGCGTAAGCCCTGAATGCGGTCCTGAATTACTTCTGCTTGGCGAGAACGCTCTTCTGATATGATGGCATGACGCTGGCTGTATTCGGCTTCAATTTGCGAAGAGCTTAAGCTTGCCAGACGAGTGCGCCGTATTTCGAGTGGTTCAATTTCCTCTTCGACGGCTACCAGTTCTTTCTTGTGCTTGTCGATTGAAAAAATCAGGGCATGAAAATTTCTTTCAAAACCGTTGAGTGCTGACTCAAAGGTAATAAAAGCTAGAAAGACCAGGGAGGTACCGAAGATAAACTTCCATTTGCTATTACTGGTTTTATAGGTCGCCGCAACAAAAGGAATTTTGGTGATTTCGACAATCGCGACCATCAAAAAAGGCATCATGGCGATAAACACATTGGTGTAATCGCCAAAGCCCAAACCCTGAGGGCGATTATTTTCTATCTCGGTGAACGAACTGATGCCTTGCATAATGGAGATGGCAAAGCCGATAATCACGGCGCATATCTCAACCGCCCAGGCAAAGAATATTAGCTTTTTGCCAATGCTCTCGCGTTCCGGGTTTATCGTTAAAGAGGGTGCTTGAACCGGCTCAATTGAACTGGTAACGGTTTGAGCTTGGCCGTTTGTCATGCCTTTGGGTTTCCGTTATTGTTATTTTTTCGATTGTTTGTGTATGTTATCGAAGTTTTACGCTTAAGCTACTTCGTTCACACTATCTTCTAATAGTGAGTTAATTCGCTATCTAAATCAGTGACTCAGGTATGAAAAATAGTATTGTTCTCGCTAGTTTGCTTTTTCTGCTTCTTACTAGTGCCTGTACTACCCGGCAATTGGCGGAAGTATCTCCTCTTGAAGAAGATGTGTCAAAGCTTGAGAAGCTTAGTCCTGAAGAGAAGCAGAGCAAAGAGAATGAGACAGCGGAAAAGAAAGCCAAAAAAGAAAGTCAGGCCGCTACTAAGCAGATAGAGCCAGAATCACCTTTGCAAAAACAAGCTGAAAAGGCATCCCAAAAAAAGCTCGGGCAGCCTTCCGATAAAACACAGGCTAAGCAAAAAGAGAGGCAAACTTCGCAGAAGTCGGTGGAAGCTTTGGAGCAAGAGTATTCAACTGAGCTTTCAAGTATGCGCTCAAGGGATGAGTTGGAGAAGAGTAGCGATAAGGCTTCGAAGAATACATACTCTCCTATGAAAGATAGTGCAGCGGCTTCGGCTAAAGAAGATCAACAGGATGGCGTGGGAAAAAATGCGCTTGAACAACTAGGGCAAGCAGCTGGTGGAGAAAAAGCAGGCACGAAGTATTTAAAAGATAAAGATGATGAAGACCCTTCCTTGGAAATAAATGGAGTGCTTAGTGATAGCGATACTGAAGGTAATGCTTACCATATAGAGGGTGATGATGCCCCTGTAACGATTCTGGGAGAGGGGGGGGAAGTGATTATTTTACAAAAAGATCGTGAGCAAACATCCACTTTTCGGAAACGGAGAACCTGGAATATGCAGCGTCAGTTCTAAGTTAATACAGCTTGTTTGCGCTCTAAAGCGATGATTATCTAGGGCTTGATGCTGACTGCTTCACGTATCATGGGATGAAAGCTTGCTCTATACTTGCGTCATTTGTAGGATAGCCTCTAATTGCCGAAAGGAGGTCTGGGAGAGTTTGATGAAAAAGTTGAGTGCATGTGTCCTGATTGCCGTATCGCTGCTTATGGGTGGCTGTCAGAGCTTTCAAAAAGATAGGGACTTGGAACTGTATATTGTTGGTGCTGGCTTGAGCTATGCGATTGGTAAACATGTTTGTCGTCATAGTGAATTCGTTGAAACCTGTGGTGTAAGTGCCGCGGCTACCTTTATCGTTTGGTACTAAGCTTTATTTATGTCGGAAGACCTTCTTCGCCTGGATAAACAGGTTTGTTTTTCTTTATATAGTGCTTCCAATGCGATGGTTCGAGCCTATCGGCCATTCCTTAAATTACTGGACCTGACCTACCTTCAGTACATTGTCATGATGGTATTGTGGGAAAAAGACGAA
>NZ_LWGJ01001478.1:0-418 GCF_001635845.1 Oleiphilus sp. HI0132
TTCCTTGGAAATAAATGGAGTGCTTAGTGATAGCGATACTGAAGGTAATGCTTACCATATAGAGGGTGATGATGCCCCTGTAACGATTCTGGGAGAGGGGGGGGAAGTGATTATTTTACAAAAAGATCGTGAGCAAACATCCACTTTTCGGAAACGGAGAACCTGGAATATGCAGCGTCAGTTCTAAGTTAATACAGCTTGTTTGCGCTCTAAAGCGATGATTATCTAGGGCTTGATGCTGACTGCTTCACGTATCATGGGATGAAAGCTTGCTCTATACTTGCGTCATTTGTAGGATAGCCTCTAATTGCCGAAAGGAGGTCTGGGAGAGTTTGATGAAAAAGTTGAGTGCATGTGTCCTGATTGCCGTATCGCTGCTTATGGGTGGCTGTCAGAGCTTTCAAAAAGATAGGGACTT
>NZ_LWGJ01001479.1:0-2021 GCF_001635845.1 Oleiphilus sp. HI0132
CGGCTTCCTTGTCTGGTGAAAGGTTGATAACGCAATTTGATACGATGATATCAAAACTGTTTTCTTCAAGGCCAAGTTCGTTTAAACGTTCGATATAACCCAGCTTGAATTCTGTATTCTTGCTTGCGTAGCCGAATTTCTCGGCATGGTAAGATTCGTGCTCAAGTGCAATGGTAAGCTGCTCTTCTGTCATGTCGATACCTAAGACACGGCCTTGTTCGCCAACCCATTGGGATAGAACGTAGCAATCTCTGCCAGACCCGCTGCCAAGATCCATTACCTGCATTCCTTCAAGCACGGGTGGGGCAATTAGACCGCAGCCATAGTAACGGGCTAGTACCTCATCATGAACCTTGGCTAATGCCGTCTTTACATGTCTAGGTAAACCAGCGCTTGTACAGCAGGCGTTGGTTTTAAGATCTTCGGTTTTTTCTAATACTTTCCCGTAATAGTTTTTAACATCATCATGCATGCAGGGAGATCTCTCTTTGAATTGTTAGCGCGTGTTTCTGAACTTGGAGACAAGTAAGACAAGCAATAGTCTTAAACGTTCAAATATATAAAACGAGTAAATTATCACGCTTTCGTCTTTGAATATATAGGGCTTGTAGCCTATCTTTAAATCATACCTTTTTCGAACATTGTCCTGGAAATTTAGTGCCATGAGTGATAGCAGTTTTGATTACCTTGGCGGTAATTATTATATCAGCGCAGCAAGCTTGCTTCTCGAATACCGGATGTTTATTGACTCCCATCCGACGCTTTTCAAAATAAACCAAGCCAATTCATATTGGCCAAAAATGGTTTTCTTTTGCAATGAGCTTGAAAAATTTCCTGAGATCATGAAGGCACTTACTCGTGTCCATGTTTGTTCGCAAATCGACTTCGAAAGGGCTTTGTTTTGCAGTTGGTGTGCGTTATTGATTGGCCGGTCAGCTGGCCTCACAGAAGCTAACCAAAGATTGCTGTTCGTCGCTGGTTTACTGCAAGATATTGGTAAACACGCACCCGATACCGAGACGATTGAGTTTCCCACAAAGGTTAATGGCCCTTTCTTTTCTCCAGCTAGCTCGCTTGACGGCAGAGATATTCACCCTCTGATTAGTTCACGTTTAGTTGAAAAGTACCTACCTGAGCTAGAAGGGCTTGCGGAGCTGGTTCTACACCACCACGCACGAAATGACGGAACTGGCTTTCCAAATCTCATTGGTGAGCCTCAACTTGGTCTAGACGCCCAGATTTTAGTGATCGCCAATGAGTTAAGTGACCGCCTTGATCAGCTAGGTGGTCACAATCAGATATCTCATACCTTATCAAACCTTAGGCTCAATTCTTTTTTGTATTTTGAAAGGGCGCATCAGCATTGGATCACCTTAGTTGAAGCGCACCTGTCTAGCCCGATCGAGTCACCAAAGAACTCAAATCTGTTTCTTGATATTGAAAGCAAGATTAAAGAGCTCGAGAAAATGCTGTCGTGCTTACTCGTCGTCAGTGCTGAGCTACTTCCGTATGATTTTGACCTGAGTGTCCATGGTTTGCGTTCAATGATTCATCGTCTCGTTAGGCTTTCAACCGATACCGGAGTGTTTGATCCGAGCCTGTTTAGGCAGCGCACTGAGGGCGTTATTGGGATGAAGATCGATAACGACTGCTGTGAGCTCCATAATATTCATGAATGTACTGTTGTTCGTGACATAGCTATCATTTTAAAAGGATTACCTGAGATTCTCTCTCGAATGAGGGTACTGACGGGTGATATTCTTTCCTCCAAAAAGTATGATGCCAATTACAATTTAGTCGCCAATGCCAATGAACTTTTATATAAAAATATTAAGTTACTGGAAGGCAGTCGTTGTAGCATTTTTCGCTAGTCTGTTCGTCTAGCTTGGTAATCAATCTTTTGTTTCTATTTGGGTAACTAGCGCTATTAGTTTTACTCGAAAGTAGAGCACATACTTGGCTCATTTTTGTGCCATTATCTACTGTAAACTGACTCTTAACTAGGTAAGTCAATGCAAGAA
>NZ_LWGJ01001480.1:0-2197 GCF_001635845.1 Oleiphilus sp. HI0132
AACAAGATCAGAACTCCAAAGAAAGCCCGCAAAGCGACGAGCTCCTACAACAAGGAAGCATATATGAACGCCCTTACTCTCCGAGCTTTGGTCCTGCTGAGGCTAAAGTCACCATCGTTGAGTTTTTCGACCCAGCATGTGGTGCTTGCAGAGCTTTTTACCCTCTCGTAAAAGAGATTCAAGCAAGACATGAAAAGGATGTACGCATCGTACTTCGGTATGCAACCTTTCACCAAGGCTCTGAAGCTATCGTTAGAATGCTTGAAGCTGCGCGACTCCAAAACAAGTTCAAAGAGGTACTTGAAGCACTACTCATAGCCCAAGCCGAATGGACGGTTAACCATAAAGTTGTTGCGGATAAAGCTTGGCCTATTGCCGAAGCAGCGGGTTTAGATATTACACAGGCGAAAGCCGATATGACTTCAGATGAGATAAGCGCTCGCCTTCAACGGGAGAAGGACGATATTCGAGCTTTGCAAGTTAGCAAGACACCAACCTTTTTTGTTAATGAACAAGCGCTCCCCAAGTTTGGATCACAAGAGCTATACGATTTAGTTACCAAGGAACTCGCTAAATAATAATTGAGGTCAGAGTAAAAAATAATTTTTTACTCTGACCTCAATTTTAGTTCTCGCAACGCTTGGCTTTGGTAACCCAAGTAATAAACTCATGGGCAGGCATTGGTTTGGCGTGGTAATAGCCTTGCACGGATGAAACATTCTTCTCGGCAAGAATTTCCAGTTGCTCACGGGTCTCAACCCCTTCGGCAACAACCCTCAATCCGAAGCTTTGTGACAAAGAAACAATCGCATCAATAATCGCTGTCCCTTTGCTCTCTATCTGTTTGATAAAACTTCGGTCTATTTTCAACTCATCAATTGGAAAGGAGTGCAGATAAGCCAAAGAGGAATATCCAGTACCAAAATCATCGACAGAGAATCTAAAACCTTTGCTCTTAAGCGACTGCATTTTTTCAACAATCATCTCAACGTTTTCCATCAGCATACTTTCAGTGATTTCCAATTTAAACTTCGAGGTAGGTAGCGAAAACTCATCTACCACTAGTTTAATGCGTTCCTCCAAATCAACGTCGAATTGGCATGCGCTGATATTAATTGCCATCGTACACCTATCATGAGACGCTCCAGTCTCTTTTAGTGCAACGATCAACTCACATGATTCGCGCAGGACAATCTCTTGAATACGATGGATCGCGCCGGTCTGCTCAGCAATAGGAATAAATTTGTCGGGGCTAATTACCCCTTCCTCTGGGTGAATCCAGCGTACCAGAGCTTCTGCTCCTACTAAGGCTCCCCCCATATCCAACTGGGGCTGAAAGTAAGCTTCAAACTCATTCTTTGATATCGCTGCTTCAATATCACGCTCAATTCTTAATTGAAGGTCAGCCATTCTTTGCAACTCAGGGTCAAAGAATGCGTAGCGGTTACCACCTGCCTTTTTGGCTTTATACATCGCGGAGTCAGCACGTTTCAAAATTTCACTGGCGGAAACTGCTTTTTCATGGATCAAACAAATACCAATACTCGCACGCACGGCATAGTGAGCGTCCTGAAGAGTCAAGGTTTGCGAGAACACGTCTAATAAACTTTCAGCCAGCTTACTTGCTTCACGATGCACGTTATCAATATTTTTAGACTTAGACTCTAGTAAGACGACAAACTCATCACCCCCTAGGCGCGATAAATTTGTTTGGGGCCCAATGAATGGTTTCAGATTGTCAGCGATCTTGACCAGTAACTGATCACCGACCGTGTGGCCCAGCGAGTCGTTAATTCGTTTAAAATTATCCAGGTCCATAAATAGCAATGCGCCGATTAAATCATAGCGAGCAATTTTATCTACCGTGCAATCAAGATAATCATTAAACATTCTACGGTTCGGCAAGCCTGTTAATGGATCATAGTAAGCCAGCCTCTCAATATTTTCTTCTGCCTGCTTTTTTTCGGTAATATCTCGGGCGATCCACAGAACATGCTTTTTTTCTGGCTGCTCAGGCAAGTAATGATTGATCGGACAGATTCGCCCTTCAAAGACCCTGCGTCCCCCCTTCACTTCTAGAGTATATTCAAGAAATTCCAGCTCTGAATACTCGAGCGCCCGCCTAATAGCAGAAGTCAGCTGAACAGCGGTATCACAATCAATCACTTCTCGTATATTTTTACCGATAAGTTCTGAA
>NZ_LWGJ01001481.1:0-2156 GCF_001635845.1 Oleiphilus sp. HI0132
AAAGCTAAAATTACAACTATATCTATAAATTGGGCAAACTAACTTATGAGNGTGCTTTTTCAGTTAAAGCAGTTTTTGATATTATCTGGATTACCAATATTCGAGTATTTTGATTTTGAATGTGCATGTTTTACAACGTATGGTGTGTTCTCAAGTATGCACTAAAAGGGATTCTCTTTTTTTGCTGAGGAGGTGCACTTTTAATACAAAAGTGCGTTATAAACAGCGCTTCGCCAAAGCGTGTTTTAATAAGAGTACATAAATTACCAAGAATTACCTATCAAATTGGTAATTACCACCGGCTGGGGTAATTGAAGGCAAAACTCTTGTAAGTGCCTTTTTTTACTGCAGGCTTTGACATTTTATTTATATAATCCTTAGTAGTAACACCTCTATAGGGTGTTTGACTGTTTTCGGGTGAAATGACCGGCAAATATGGCCTAACAATCTGTTTCTATTGAAAATAATATCCTAGATATTTCTATCTGTAGGTTAAACCTCTCTAGATTTACCACTCTCAGCGCGTTTCTTGGCACTGGTTTGAACATAGACTGTATCGGTTGTGGCCATGCTTGAATGCCCCAGGTCTTCTGAGACGTCCTTAAGGGCGCGACCTCGTTCAATCTCCATGCTTGCGCCTGTATGTCGCAGCCAGTGAGGTGAAACATCTTTGAAAATCTGGGCGGCTTTCTCCCCAGATTGAGACTTCATGGTTTCGTATGTTTTATCAAGCACCTGATGAACGAGACGCGCGAGTTGTCTGCCGCTCATACCTCCAGCTCCACGAATTTTCTCTACAATGGGTTGTTTTTCCTGTCTTCCAGGCAATGCAGATAAGCCGCGCCATAGGCGATAACGTTCTAAATAAGGCAGAAAGCTATCCGGGACAGAAATGTCGCGTATTTTCTTTCCTTTGCCATATATTTTAAGCCACCAGTTTTTTTCATCGTCTTGCCAGAAATGACTCATGACTGGGATCCAATCATCACGCTCCGCAAGTTCGGAGATCCTTAAAAACATAGTTTTCATGGCGGCAATGAGAAATAGGTTTCGTTCAAAGAGCGCGTCTTCGTCTGCCATTTGCTCAACTGTTGTTAGTAACAAATCCCATTGATCTTGATCTAGCCGCTTCGTTTCTTTTACCTGAGCATCTTTAACCAAGCGCTTGCAGTCTTTCTTAGCCAAAACAGCTGGATTACCTAGTGCGATTTCGTTTTCCATTAAATGCGTATAAAAGCCGCTAATAGCTGAGAACATTGCGAGCATCGACTGCTGTGATGGGCGGTACTTCTTTTTATCAATGTCGGAGCCTTCAGCTATGTACCTAAACGGCTTCCAACTCTTGTTAAATTCATACATACCCGCCGTAGGAACGAATTTGTCGACATTCGTTAAGCCAATCCATGTTTGTGGCGGTTTAAAGAAGAACTCAGCGTAATCCAGCACGTCATTCTTTCTGAAATCAACGGCGGGCTTTTCTGCAATCAAAAAACTCCATAACAAAAACTTTTCGATATCAGATCTAAATCTAATATAAGTATGCTCAGATTTATTCCTGCCAAGAAAGATTAAGTAGTCACGTGCCCAGTCCCAGTGTTCGCGGCACCAGTTTGGTTGGTCATTAAAGAATTGATCTAGCTGCTCATAATCACGCCAATCGAAGTCTTTAAGCTCAGCGTATGCAGGAAATAATGGTATTGATTTGGGCGTTGCCATAAGAATCTTAAGTGTTTGTATTTATTATCTTAAGCGTAGTTCTTATATGTTACTATGTCCAATAATGAAAGTTATTGGACATTTTATAGGTATGACTATCCACCCTTGTTCAACGCTGAGTATTAGAAAAATAATGCAGGACTAATTTCAAAGCGCTTCGAGAGTTTGTCTATGTGCTCTTTTGTCAGTGACCTCTTCTCATTACAAATCATTGACACAGAGCTTTTGGGTCCAATCTCTTCCTTAAAGTCCGACATGGTGAGATTGTGTTGCTCCATGAGCAATCTCAACATTGAGGCACCGGCATCCATTGATCCAACTCGAGAATTGAACTCTTGAAACTCCGGCGCTTCTTCTTCATACGCGTGGATCTTTGACCACAAGACATCAATCAAAAGCAAGTTGGCATCATAGTCTTCAATCAATTCATCCATAAGCGC
>NZ_LWGJ01001482.1:0-6226 GCF_001635845.1 Oleiphilus sp. HI0132
TTATAGCTGTTGGGCTCAGGCCAGAAACAGGTCGATGCGCACGAAGTAATGCTCGCTTGAGGGGGAAATAATTGCAGTGCAATTTAAGGTCAAAACGTGTTCAAAAGTGTTTATGTGATTGATTATTAAGGTTTCAGTTCACAGTTTTTGAAGTTTAGATAAGTGGCACTAAGCCACTTGTTCGAATGAAACTTAAGAAAAAGCTTCTGTGATTTGCTGAACTAAGCACTGCAATTCTTGCTGGTCTTCATCACTTAGGGCGCAATGATCCAGTACGTAATTGGCTGTTTTAATCACTGCACGCCATCTAGGCTTAGCAGGCAAGGTGTTAACACTCAAATACTTGTCGAGAGTACGTGTTTTGGCTGTTGCGCCATCAAGATATACGCGCCAACAATGACTTTCTTCAGCCAGTTCTGCCTTAGACTTATGCGTATAGCGCTCCCAAGAAATAAGTGACGTACGCAGCGTTTTAACGATAAGTTCTTTTGGGTCAAGCGTAATGGGAGCTTCGGGAGAGAGAGCTGGCGCTGCTATGCCTTCGAGCACTTGACTGCTATTGAGCTGAAGTAAAGTCGACTCAATTTGCTCCATACGTTGACGATTCTCGGCAATTTCCTGGGTGAGGCTTGAAAGCAGCTCTTGGGCCTGATGATCGGAACGGGTCTGCTTTCCATTCAAGATTAACGATATGAAGCGGTCTTGCTCGATATCAGCAGTATGTAATATCACTCGGATATTATTAGCTTGGTGCTTCACCTCAAGAGAGAATTCCTGGTCAGCGAGTTCCTCATTAACATGTTTTCTAAGTTCGCTAATCGAAGCGTTCGAAATAAAGTTAGTAAATGCTAACTCCTGCTCTAAATCAGTAATAAAGTCTTCAGTTATTCCTAATAAGGCTTTAGCGCCTGGGTTTGCGTAAACAATATCCAAGTCTTCATTGAGAAGAATAATACTCTCTTGCGATGACTCCAGTGTCGTGGCTAAACGCTGGTTAGCCAAGGTGAGTTGTTTCTTTTGTCGCTCCTGGCGTTCGACCTCGGCTTTTAAGTACTCATTTTCTATCGTAGCCATTAATAGACGTTTAACGCTAATCTGGCTCGACACCCGAGCGATTAGTTCTTGCTCGTGATAAGGCTTTGTCAGATAGTCGTTCGCACCAGAGTCTAGCGCTTGCACTATATTATGAATTTGATGCTTTGCCGTTAACATGATGATGGGAAGCGTACTGGCATCATAGTGCTCACGAATTTCTGCGCAAACCTCCAAGCCGTCTTTTCCCGGCATCATCCAATCCAGTAAGGCGAGCTCTGGTCGCTCATCATCAGACATCTCGTGATTCAGATATTCCAGCAAAGACTGGCCATCTGCAAAGGTCTGCACTCGATAGCCCACAGCTAACAATTGACTCGCTACTAACTCCCTATTCACCTCTTCATCGTCAGCAAAGAGTATCAGTGCATTCTGCGTCAGAGTATTATTACTAACGACGCTAGGTGTCGAACTTGGCTCAGGTTCATCATTGTCTAAGAGGCTGGTCTCTACAGGTCTAAGCGGCACCTCATTGGAGGTTTGTAAGGTAAAGCATACGGTCGTACCCAAACCTTCTTTAGAATCAATATTTAGCCTACCACCATGTAACTCGACAAGCATTTTGGTGATCGATAAACCAAGCCCAGAGCCTCTCAGCTCACTTTCAGTACTGTGTTTGTGCACCTCGTATGCCTGCAGAGCTGTGTCTAATTGCTCAGCCGACATGCCGACACCACTATCGCTAACCAGTACCTGTATTTGTGCATCACGATTATGCACTTCAACTCGAATAAAACCCTCATGGGTGAATTTAATCGCATTCCCTATCAGGTTGTAGAAAATTTGTTGTAAACGCTGCTCATCAGCAAAGACCACTTTGGCATTGTCATCGACAGTATATTCGAGAGCAATGGACTTCTTTTTGATAAGCGGGCTAAGACTGTAAACCGTATTTTCAATGATCGGATCAATATAAGTAGGGTGCGCTTCAATATTGAGTTTGCCATGCTTCAAGCTAGATATATCGAGTATGTCATTTACTAAATTACCTAGCCGAACAGCGGTCGCCTCGATTAGCTTAATTTTATTTTGGGAATCTGCAGATAAACCTGGTGAATCCTGTCTTATCGTTTTAGCTAAGCCTGCCACACCATGTAAAGGCATCCTCAATTCGTGTGAAGTATTGGCAAGAAAGTCGTCCTTAAACTCATCATGTTGAACAAGTGCTTTGTTCTTTTCTTTAAGCGTTTCTGACAGGCTCTCGATGGCTCGAAAGTTATCTAGGTAACGCCCAATAAGGCTTGCGAGTTGGAAGAGGACAAATGCAAGCACCCCAAGATGAGTGAGATTGGCTGATTGGATAATATAACTATAGTTGAGCATGTCGTTAATAACGGCAGCAATAAAAACAAGGAGACTAAGCCCAAACATCCTTGAGTGCCTGAGCCTTGCTTTAAAAGCTCGCCCCCAACTTAGCAGGATAAAAGGCAAGAACATTAAGACAACTATTTGGAAGTAAGGGTTGAAGCCAGTATATGTTTCAACTTCAAAAAATAGTGCCAATATGCAAAAGGGCACGACACAAATCCAGCCCAGAGCCGGGAGTTTCCTGGAGCTTGTCTGAGGGAAAATAAGCTGAAAGTAACTTAAGTACAAAGGCAGCATCAAGTACAGTGTGATGTTTTCCATTGACTGTAAAGTCTGCCAATCAAATAAGTTCAGTAAGTAGAGAACACGCTCGTCCATACACAAGCGGCGAATACCTATAGCCAAACAAAAAAGGCTAAAGAACAAGATCTTCTTATCCTGCCTGCGGGACAAGAACATAAACCAACAGAAAATAGCCGTTGCAAGCAGAATGGTGCCTGAAGTCATCGCTTTGAGAACAGGAAGCTCTCTAATTTTATGGACACCACTTTCGTCTGTGAGCGTAGGTGCATGCCAAATACCCCCCCATAAATAGTGATAATTTGAGGTTTTGATAAATAGCTCGACTTCACCATTTTCGGGCCTTAGTTCGTAAACTCGCGGCAGATAATCAGCCTCTTCTTGTTCCTTGTTTACGCCTATTACCCCATTCCCGCCAAGAAAGCTCCGTTTTGCCAAAGCTCATAGGCACTAGCCATATCAGGAAGATGTATGAAAACTTTCTGTTTATCTTTCGGGACAAGTAATTTTATATAGTAGGTACCATAACCAATGGGAAGTATAGCAGACTCAGCCTCTTGCTTATTATTGGCGTGTTCACTCCATGGCCCAGGAACTGGTACGTCACTCCAGGAATATCGATGCATGTTTGCCGTATCGTGTGTAAAAGCATTCCAGGTAAAACGCCAAGAGCCTTGCAAGCTGAAGTTATCGCCCTGCCCCCAATCTTTTTGACGAAGGTCGATCATGCCAAGATTTTCAGGAGCATGTAGATCTTCTGCTTGCGTAATCTGAACAGTAGATAGGGCGGCCAATAGCAGAGACAAGCTTAATACCGCTAGTTTCTGTGTGCGTCGAACGATTATATTAAATGCAATGGACATGCGTTTTTCTTATTGTTGGTAGAGTCTGCATATTAAAGCAGACTCTATGTTTCAGAGTCTATATACAATGATCATCCAATAGCATTGGATGCTCTCCCGTTTCGAAATAACTCCTCCTGGGCTTTGACCAGCTCCAGCGATGGGAAAAGTAAACTAGAAGAAACGGTAGCCTATAGCTTGGCATATCGTCATTTTTGGAGCGATGATGGTAGCGTAGATGCCAACTCCGATTACCTGCAAATGTCCTGGAAATATACTCTTTAGTTAGACAACTGAAGCTCCTCAAAGAGTGGGGGAAGGAGTACTCAACTATCCTTTCCCCATTTGCATAGCGTGTGTTTCACCTGTCATTAGCTTACACACTAAGCAACTCCCTTTCGAGAAGATCGTCTTCCACAAGTGGTTCACAGTCTTCTATCTGCTCCAATAAATTAATCGCTACAGAGATGAAATCTGTATCTGTGATAATACCTTTGACCTTCCCTTCCTCAACGATGGGCAAACAGCCATATTTTTTGTTCTGCAGAAACATGGCTGCTTCTCGCAACGATACACTAGTATTGGCGGTTGACACTTTCTTTGTCATCACTTCATTGAGCAAAATCTGAGACTCTCTCGTTTTTCTTTCGTGATGGCCAAGGTCTGATTCAGTCGAATCCATGACCGCAAGTAAATCTCGCTGCGAGAATATTCCCTCTAGAGTCCCTTGTGCATCAGTAATTGGGATATGGCGAATCCCCTTGTTACTCATAAGTTCCCTAGCATCCAACACTGAATGATGTTTACTTAGGGTGGTCACCTCTGTCGTCATAATATCTTCAAGACTAATCATTTAATGCTCCTGACTTAAATACGATTGTTTTGTTAGGAGCATAGTTCACTGCTATCAGAAGTGGCACTGTCAAATCCTTAGCGTTTGATATGGATCAATTTGAGCACCTTACACTTGATAGAGACCTTGATAGTGGCTGAACCTTAAATTCTCTCCTAAACTGAAAGCAAGGGATTGTCAGACAGTTTAAGCAAATAGAGAGGCAAGTATGAATAAGAAAGCTGGTCGACAAGCACAAGAACGAAGACGTTGTCATCGCTATGATTCATCTAATATTTCTATCACCTTGAAATCTCAATCATCCTCAGCGCCAAGCGACAATAATAAATTGAACATAGTCGACTTTAATCGCTATGGTCTCGCCCTATGCAGTGACCGTAGTTTTAGAGTTGGCGATACATTGAGCTTGATGCTGTCTGACCAGTCAGGCCATGAGGTAAATGTAGAAGGTTTTGTTTGTAATCGCGCAACAAGTGATGAAGGGTTTCGTTGTGGATTACGCTTTGTTGAAAGCGATGCTCAAGGCCAAACTCTCATCACCGCTCTACTTGAAATGGAGCAAAAACTCGACAAGCTCGCATCTTAGAAAGCAAAAAAAAAGCGTGCTTATTGACCCGCCACAGGTTCAATAAGCACGAAAAGAGGCATTACAAGTTCACTCACAACCAGGAACAACTTGCCTCTTGAAAAGGAGGTAGTCACTCATTAATAAGCAACCGGCCCTAAAAACTTACTGCTAGCATCAGCATGCAAATCAGGATTCGATGCAGACTGAACCTTAAAAGTGATGGCATTGTTAGCCGTCTTAATTACATCGGGTGATACTTCAACAGTTACAGGCACTTCCTTTAACTCTCCTGGCCCCGCTTCCACTGTGTTCACTGACATATTCAGCGCGATATCACCTTCAACTGACAGGCGGTAGCTCACTGGCGTCTCAAGCTTATTCACCAGTTTCAAGGTGAAGTTATTCTCAATCATCCCCATACCGTTTTCGTAATATAATGCACCCCGATCCCTTAACACTGAAAGCTCAGCTAAAGGCCGAGTGATCAGGAAGGATGAGAACACCCCAACAACCACCAGCATCAGAACACCATAGCCTATTGAACGGCTATCAATCATTTTCGGGCGCTCACCTTGTTCAAATTCTTTTTCAGAAGCGTAGCGAATTAGCCCGGTCTCATACTTAAGCTTGTTCATCACACTGTCGCAAGCATCGACACACAAGGCACAGCCAATACATTCATACTGCAGACCATCACGAATATCGATACCGGTCGGGCAAACCTGCACACATAAACTGCAGTCGACACAGGCTCCCAGGCTCGACTTTGGCTGCGCCCGAGAAGGCTTGCCTCTCGGTTCTCCGCGCGCCTTGTCGTAGCCGACGATCATGGTATTCTCATTAAACATTACGGACTGAAAGCGTGCATAAGGGCACATATAGATACACACTTGCTCACGCATCCAACCAGCATTGATGTAGGTTGCTACCGTAAAAAAGCCAACCCAGAATATCGCCCACCCGCTGACAACAGACAGCGTAAAAACATCAGCAATCAATTCTCTAATCGGATAAAAATAACCAACAAAGGTAAGCCCGGTCGCAAAAGCTAATGCCAGCCAGCTTAAGTGCTTAGCGCTTTTCTTAATCAGTTTTTCAAGATCCCACTTGTTTTTATCCAACTTGATTCGCTTGTTTCGGCTTCCTTCAAACAAATCCTCAAGCCACATAAACATAAATGACCAAACCGTTTGCGGGCAACTATAGCCACACCAAACACGACCAAAAAGAGAGGTAATAAAGAACAGACCAAAGGCGCAAATA
>NZ_LWGJ01001483.1:0-1971 GCF_001635845.1 Oleiphilus sp. HI0132
TTGTTGATCTGCTATTTCTAAAGTGACGACACCAATTCGATCCGACAGGAGTGTCCTAACTTCATCACTCATACCAGCTGACGCCAATAAACGGTATTTCTCAGCCTGGCGTTGCGCATCATCCTTTTTGGTTTCTAATGCACCTTCATCCTTTTTGAGTTGCTCTTTATTTTTCTGAATATCTTGCAACAGCTTCTTAGCTGCATCCCAGCGAGATTTAGCCAACTCAAGGTTTCCGCCTGATTGTTCAAGTCTCTCCAAGTCGGCTTTCACTGTGTCTAAGCGCTTCTGCCAATAAGGTGCGTCTACTTGCTCCCAGGAATAGCCATCAATTCTTTCCCAAAGCTTAGCTCTCTCAGCGATGTTGTTGAGCGACTCTCGTGCCTCGGATAACGTTGCAGCCAACTCTGCCAAACGAACTTCCGCTTCTTTCTTATCACTATTTAAAAGCACTAGGCGTGACTTATTCGAAAAGCCAAGACTCCAACTTCTGCGATCATCTATCTTCCGCTGATCTTTCTTTTCAAAGCGGCCTCGCTCCATATGCACGAGACCTTCCTTTGTCATTGAGAATGGCGTCGCATCAAGCTCATCTGTACCAGACACGCATCGCAAATCAAACTTATTCAAGTGAGCTTTGAGCCAATCACGATACGGATGATCTTTCCATACCAATTTACGAAGGTAGCCACGCTCATTAAATTCAGTAAAGTTTGACGACCTCTCTGGAGAATTGTATTTCGCTACAACCTGTGCACGCACATGCAAGCCGGTATGCCGTACATTGAGCCAGCGAGTCACCATTGAGTAATTCTTTTGAGGTACTAACAAAGTCGTCCTGAGGCCACCTAGCGCACGTTCAACAGCTCCCTGCCAAGCTTTCTCATCGTCTTTAACATCAAGTAATTCACCAATAAAAACCAGCTCATCACCAGATAAATTAAGCGACTCGATCATTTCATCACGAAGCTGCTGATAGCGGACATCGATGTTTGAGTCTGGGCGAGCTTCTATCTCCCGTATCTCATCCTTAATATCGTTTAAGCCAAGCTGTTGCTTGCTTAATTTTGCAGCAATTTCACCAAAATAATCTTGGCTTTGCTTAGTATCATCTTCGATTTTTTCTAACTTTAAAGTCGCTGCACGCTTATTAGAGATAAATATTTCTTCGTTCAGTTCAGCATCCAGCTCCAAACTGCGACAGTCACTTTGATAATTTGAGGATGCTTGTATGACAGAATTAAGCTTGTCTTTAGCATGCTGAATGTCTTTCTCAAGGGATTCGATCTTATCGCCACCAAGGTTGAGGTACTCCTCATGCCTTTTCTCTACCGAATCCTGTGCATCATTCTCTTCTTTTTCGGCGCGAGCAATAGACCTTCCAAGCAATTCTAGCTCTTCTTCTAACTCACTCAGCTTGTTTAACCAAAGCATTGAGAGTGCCTCACCAAAGTAAACGCTTAAATGATTTTTCTGCAGATGAAGCTTCTCTAAAGCAAGCTTGGATTCAGCAATGGATTCTGAAAGTTCAGGTAATCTACTCAAGTGAGCTTTTTGTTCTTTAGCATCAATCAGCTGCTCATGGATGGCGACGAGATCAGAGAACTCTTCGACAACCTTTTTTGCATCCTCTTTTACACCACTGGGTTCTAAGACTAATTCACGAATAAGTTTTGTAAGATCATCTATCTTCTTTAGGCCCAGCGCACGCGATAACAAAGCAGGCGCATTTTTGTTGTCCATGTATAGATGCTTGCGATAAAGCTCCTGGTAATCAGTAAAGTTGCTATCACAATCGGTAATGGCAGGATCGTCACGCAGCCATTGTTTCAGCTGCCTGGCATTTCCTTCACCAAAAGCGTCCAACAACTCTTTTAGTTGCATATTCCTTTTTGCAACAAGATAAACCCGCTTAACATCGCTAAGTGTATTAGTTGAGCTCGCTGTCCAAAAAAGTGCCGCCAGTGTAAT
>NZ_LWGJ01001484.1:0-2073 GCF_001635845.1 Oleiphilus sp. HI0132
AATAAGAGCAGCGCCTATAACCTGGGCGAATATGGTCAACTGATTGGAAGAGATATGGGTTGATAGAAATTTTCTCGAACATATCGAAAAAACCATGGTAATAGGTATCTGCCTGAGCTTCTCCAAACTCGCTATATTCGTAAGCGTATATCCGCTTTAGGTCTTCTTTAGTATTCGAAGATATCTTAAATTCAAACATGCCTTACTTCAGTTCTGACTTGAATTCAGCCAGCATCTCAGATGCCATTTGATTTACAAAACCACTGGATTCTGCATCTTCAAGCTTTCTATTAATTGCTTCAGCCCTTCTCGCGCTGCGGATAAGATCGTTTATCAATTCACTTTTATTAGAGTAATCTTGAACATTATCTACATGATTTCGCAACCAAGAATCATTTTGCTCTGTTAACGTAATACTTTGTCTCGGCATTTTACACCTCCCTCGATACAAACCTGGTGTAATTATACACCAGGTTTGTAGTGAATGGTCTACAGAATATTTAATAAGTTAGATACAGAGTCACTACTTAGACTAAGTCTCTCAGTGCTTAGCAAAGACACTCTCATACAAAGCAGCAAACAAAATAATGCCACCACCAAGTAGTGTGTTGAAGACTATTCCTTCTCTTAAAAGTAAATATGCAAATAGGCTTCCATAAACGACTTGCAGGCTTATCACCATTGATACGCTTTTAGCTGAACGATAGCGTAGGGCGTATGTTTTTTGAGTATGTGGGATTGCCGTAAACACGGTGCCTAGTAGAATTAATGCAAGTAGATCGGGTGTTTTTATTTCCACTGGCGAGACAGATGCAAAGGGTAGCAAAATTGCGGCTGACACCATCGCGTGATAAAACATAATGGTGAAAGGGGAAATATCTGACAGGTGCTTTGATACCAGAATATTTCTTAGTGCCACAGCCAGTGCAGATAAAAGACCAAACAATACTCCTGCGGTGACATTGTTTTCGAGAGTAAAGTCCGGGACGATCATAAAGACACCGAGCATAACCAGCAAACCCATGAGGATATCGGCTTTATGAAGCCGTGTTTTATTGATTAAGGGTTCCAGAAATACCGTCATGACAGGAAAGGTAAACATCGAGATCATGCCGATAGCGACAGTCGACAGCTGCATCGCTTGAAAATAGGCTGTCCAATGAACGGTGAACAGCATGCTGCAAAACACCAAGAGTAAAAAAACGGGTAAAGTGCTAATTCTAAGTTTTTGTTTGAATAGAAGTGCCACAATAAATACGGTGAGGCCGCAAATCAGAGTTCGGTAGGCAATTATGTCCCAGGCAGCATAGGGAATTAGTTTTGAAAAAAGTGCTGTACCACCAAGCAATAATGCGGCGATATGCATATGAAGCAGTACTTTATTATATATATTCATTTAAGCTTCATAGCAAGTATTAATTATCAGTAGCTGAGTGATACTGCCAAATACCATCAAGCTTAATGAAATGGCTATTCTCTACAATTCGCTGAGCCTTGCCCGACACTTTATAACGTGCAACGAAAGACACTTGGCCTTCCTTATCATCCTCTAGACCTGCTACTGTATCTTTAATTTTCAAACCAAGCCACTTACTTTGTGAATCGAAATCAAGGTTGCTTGGGCGGGTGTCCGGGTGCCAGCTTGTTAGAAGGTAGTCTTCATTCTCAAGTACAAAGGCACTGTAGCGAGAGCGCATTAGCTGCTCGGCTCTTAGTGCTTTAGCTATGTCAGCATGAATAAGAGCACAGCAATCGTCATACGTCAGGGAAGACCCACAGGGGCAAGGAGCTTTGGGCATTAATCTCGTCTTAATTTGTCGCTAATAGCGATCGGATTGGGGAAGTTAAAGATAACAATATATGAGTTAAAGATGAAAGTCAGTATTGCTGTGGCCTGGATAAGGTGGGAGGCCTCGGTCCCTATCAAAGCCGATGCGGTTGCCAGGTAGGCAATCAGTAACGAAAACTCACTAATTTGGCCTAATCGAAAACCAGCTTCCCAGGCAATGTCATTGGGTTCTTTGCTGCGCGTAAGCAACCAACGGAATATCACTGGCTTGATAACAATAATCA
>NZ_LWGJ01001485.1:0-1913 GCF_001635845.1 Oleiphilus sp. HI0132
CCCATCCATCGAAAGCATTTCTCCAATCGTTACCCTCTTCTCTGTTACAGCCTTGTACTCATCATAAGATAAAAGAACGTGGGATGGCTTTCCCCGGTCGGTAATAAACACAGGTCCACTTAAAGCCTCTTTTTTGGCGCGGCCTGTCTCTTGGTTAAATTCTCGACTAGTTAGCGTAGACATAGTTCACCTCCAAATTTACGTATGTATAAATGTTACTACATATACTGGGTGTTAGTCTATATATGTTGCTACGTTACTACTTAAGATTTTGACTTGTCGATAAGAGTCTGGAAATTTTCTATACCGATTACGAGCAAATTCGTACATTACCTAAAAGAGGAACGCCGACATAAAGCGAAAATCACCTTCAGACATTAAACTATGTCTAACGAATACTGAAGCTGCCTTTGGCAACTACTCCTGAAATGTACAGATATAACGTGGTCGTAGGATTCTAGCTTTGAGCACAAAGCGCTACTTATCTCATAGTCTGCCATCTTCACTAAGCAGTCCTTTGGCGGATTTTGCTCTTGGGCAGCTGTGATGAGTTAGCAGACCTTAGCTGTTATTTAAAAACCTAAGAACAAAACCGTCCTAATTTTTAACTTTCTAATAACTAACATTCAAGGAAGTATCTTTCTTCAAAATGCTAGAAGGTGATATTCCAAGTAGCTTTTTACAAGTATTGGAAAAATGGGAAGCATCAGAAAAGCCTGCCAACAATGCCGCATGGGTTAAGTTCTTAACATGCTGATAGTGAGCTAAGGCTTTACCTAATTGAATCCACTGTCTGTAATGTCGATAACTCACATTCATGTTTTGAGAAAAGAGATGATTAAATCGTGAACTGGACAGATTGACACTATTCGCGATGTCATCACGATTCTTAGGAAGTGAACTTTCGTGGATAAGCTGCAAACTCTGGCAAACTCGTTCATCAACATTGTAGTTTAATGAAGGTAATTTCCGGTCCAAGGCTTGTTCTATATCAAAGTTCTGAAGAGATTTTTCAAATCGGCTTTTACGCGTTGGCGTTTTAAGTACATCAAGCTGATAGTTTGTCTGACTTAGGAAAAGCTTCTTAAACTGCATTGAATTTAGGGAATAAGGCGACAAATAGAACAACGCCATGAGCTCACCACCGGGATAGGTTTTATGAGCAACGCCAGCATCAACCACAACACTGGAACAACGTTCCTTCACACCTCCATCAAACTCTATGGTGAAGTCGCCACTAACCCCGATAAACAGCACAGGCGAGCCGTGTTTGTGCCAATCTGCCGTAGGAAAATGTCCGAGAAAGGTCGACTTGTCTTTCCACATGTTTATCTGGTTCATCTGAGCCACACTCACGACTAATCTATATTGCTAATATAGCATGCAATGAGGCCTATAGCTTACCTAGGCGTTTGGACTGGCGATAAATACCTTTCGACGCCCAGCGCTGTTGCAGCCAGGTCAATTTGAAGGAGAGTGGTAATTCTGGTATCCAGAATCTTTCTGGTGGTACAGGTGCGCAATGTTTCTCTGCCAGATCAACATCGGCAACGATAACCCCAGGCCCTTCTTCAGCAGCTAGGCGTTTGAGAATATTTCCTTTGCCATCGGTTATTTGCGTCTCACCAATGAGAGAAGATACAAAAGGAAGACGCCCCTTCCCTCCTGCCAGCATCGGATACTGCCCTACTATTTCGCCACAATGTGCTGCGTGAATATTAGGCACCCCCAATAATTGTGCGAGTCTTCCGGGTGTAGCGTACATTATTTCGCGATTTGCTTTATCCGATTTGTCACGAAATGAGCCCATATTCCAATTAGATGCAGCCGTCCACCAATGGCTACCAGTCATTAAAAAATCGATTCGATCTTTTAAGCGGTGAACAGTTTGGGTCCTGATCGTTTCCCAACAC
>NZ_LWGJ01001486.1:0-1291 GCF_001635845.1 Oleiphilus sp. HI0132
CAATATTAGACATCATGTTTATTCGTTTTCAGAGCCAAAGCGCTTTGAAATAAAGCTTTACGCCGACAAGCCGGAATCTCCTATCAAGTTTGAAACGCCAGGCGTCGTGGCACTAGGGTGCAATATACACGATTCAATGCTTGGGTATATTTTGGTTATAGATACACCTTATGCAAGCAAAACAGACAGTAAAGGTCGAGCGAGTTTGGCTGTGCCGGAAAAAGTGCCATCAGAGTTTTTTGTATGGCACCCTCTGTTAAAAAACACTGCAAAGCCTCTTAAGGTGTCTGAGTTTGATGTGAATTCTCCACAAACCGTAGTCATTGAGATCAAATCAACGAAAAATACTAAGTTTAATAAGAAGCGCTGGCGCTGACGACCAAGTGAGATAGAAGAATGAATTATGCTCCGAAATTCTGTATTGCATTAGTAATTTTGATCTTGTTTTTTACAAGCTCTGTTAATGCAGCGGGTAGTAAGTTATTGGGTACTTCGGGTGTTACCTCTATCGAAGGTAGTGCAGGAGGAGGTTTAATTCCTTGGGCGCCGTTAGGGGGGTACGCTACTAGAGACGAGCTAGGTTTCAGCATAGTCGCAAGTGAAGTGGACGTTGATGATTATAATATGAGCGTGCACGGAGCTTTGATTAATTTTCGAGACCGTATCGAATTCAGCTTCGCTCATCAGGACTTTTATGTTGATGCATTATCGCAATCGGTGAGACAAAATATTATTGGTCTGAAGGTTCGACTTTTTGGCGATTTGGTTTATGACACATTACCGGTAATCAGTATCGGTACACAGCAAAAAAGACTCATTGATGCGGGTGTGATCAATCTTGTTGGCGCTAAAGATAGCAGCGGAACTGATTTCTATCTAAGTGCTGCAAAAGCGTGGATCGACGGATTGTTTCATCATACTAGCTTTGTGAATGCGAATATTCGCTACAGTAATGCAAATGAACTCGGTTTGCTCGGTTACGGCGGCGATAATGCAAGGTCTAAGTTTTTATTCGAAACAGCGCTGGGCGTTTTCGTCGGTAACAACGTTGCTTTGGGTGTTGAGTTTAGGTTCAATCGATCGCAGATGAGCAAATTTCTAAACTAGTTCTCGAGTATGAGCATCGTTTACAAAGCTTTGAGGATCAGCTCAGCCAGAAAAGTTCAGACATTGATGATAACCGAAAAGCGCTGGCGCTTACGCAAGAGGTTCAATCTCTTTGGCTCAGGGCGGGACAAGATACAAGCCCCAGCAATCGAATCTCAAGTTATGATGACATTTTGAAGATCAA
>NZ_LWGJ01001487.1:0-1170 GCF_001635845.1 Oleiphilus sp. HI0132
CATCTGATTTTACGACTACCCAGGGTGCGTCAGCGGTATCGGTGTAGAAAAACATCGCTTCTTTCGCTTCGGTATAGTCATTCCATTTTTCTTGAGCAAGTTTGTCGATAGGGCTTAGTTTCCACTGTTTTAGAGGGTCAGTTTCACGTTTCTGAAAGCGAGCGGTTTGCTCTTCTTCAGTAACAGAGAACCAATACTTAAATAATTTTATACCGCTACGGGTAAGCATTCTTTCTAGTTCTGGCGTTTGACGCATAAACTCAAGGTAGTCGCTCGGTTCGCAGAACCCCATAACTCTTTCAACACCTGCTCGGTTATACCAAGACCGGTCGAATAAAACGAGTTCACCTTTGGTGGGCAGGTGTTTAATGTAGCGTTGAAAGTACCACTGACCGAGCTCTTCTTCAGTCGGCTTTTCCAAAGCAACAACGTGAGCGCCCCGTGGGTTTAGATGTTCCATAAAGCGTTTTATGGTGCCACCTTTACCAGCGGCATCTCGCCCTTCAAACAGAATCACTATTTTTTGTCCTGACTCTCTTATCCACTTCTGGGCTTTTAGTAGCTCGATTTGTAATTCTTTTTTTATGCTTTCGTATCGTTGGCGACTAATTTTTGTCTTGTATGGGTATTCGCCTGACCTAAATGATTCGGCAATATAATGTGGGTCATGGCGTTTTTCTGCTAGAGCGTGAAGCTGAGTCCCTACTGAGCTCAAAGTCTTATTCTTAGACGAAGTTTGCTTGTCTGATTGATTCTTATCTGAGTTTTGCATGGTTCTTTTCTAGCCCTCTTTTTTAAACGTAATCCTTAAGTCTACTAGACAATTGGAGGGCGCATGGTTAAATAACGGGCTTGATTGATATGTGTCAATACCTATGAGTGGATATCTAACGGTTAATGGGCAGTAGATGTAATTTTATAAGCCAATGATTGGAGATTAGGGCTGAGGATAACCTTGAGCGCGAGTGGCCCTTGCTTAAGATAGGTTACGCCTGATACTTGTCATTTCCGCGATTTAAAGTGAGCATGAACTCGCTTAACAAACTCCATATACTGACTTTCGTCGTGCAAATTCACTTCTTCTTCGATCGGCAATAAAGGGAACCTTTCCTTCAAGGCTGCCGCGAATAGGCCCATACCGCCTTGTTGGTGAATAGTGCTGTCACTCTG
>NZ_LWGJ01001488.1:0-1113 GCF_001635845.1 Oleiphilus sp. HI0132
AATTGGTATGTAATATCGGGCATTAATAGGGCTAAGAATAATATCTTTTATTTTAAAGTACTAAAAGATAAAGACTGGGTGACTGGATATAATGAATTAAAATTTAATCTTGAGTATCCGTTAGATGATAAAAATAAATATAAATTATTACCTGGCCAAGTGAAACTTTTCACTAATAATTAGAGCTGGCTCAATCTCTATTTCATTCCTTTCTTGATTGCAGCGAAATCATTTTCGTAATATCTCTTACCAGCACACTCAACTTTAAACCTCTTAATCAAGGCGTTTTGATCATCGACCTTGTTATTGTAAGACGTTTGTAGTTTTCGGAATACTTCAAATTCAGTTTTGTATACGGAAATTAGTCTGTTGTACCTCTTAACTTCAGCGTTGAATGCATCGACTTCGATTTGTTTATTAAACTCAGTCTTTTTATTTAGTTTCATGTATCTATCTAATGACTCCAGATCAGCCTCAATAGAAGTCAAAGTTTGTTCTTTACTCGCTATGGGAATTCTACCTTTGCTTAAGGTGATTTCTGAAGCTTCAATTTTTGCCTCAAGATTGAGGCACTGCTTTAGCTGAATAGCTGTCAAAGTGTTAACGTCGTATTTTTTTACGCCATTAATAGCGCTCACACCTCTACCAGCTTGAAATAAGGAGCCAAAGCCCCTTTTGGCCACAGACTCTGTTGGCACAAATAAAAATGGCAATAATGACATCACAAGTACACATTTAGTTTTCATACTGACAACCTTCGATGCACTGTGTATAAAAAGTGATATAGGCCCATGAATAATTGAATAAGAACGCTACAACGCATTTAAATCACCATCCTTTGTAATATGAAACAATGCTTTTCCTTGTCTACCCACTAAATAGCTATCAATTAATTTTAAACCGGAAATACGCTCACCTGTTTCAACTATGGAGCGTAACTTGGCTCGCCCTTGATTGAATTCCAAAATGGCAATTCTTGATCTTGAATTACCCCAACCATTTCTCCACCCTCGAATAAAGATGCGATTATTATGAACTACAATATCAGAAGTTCTAAAATCAAATTCAATCTCTTGTGACAACTTTGTTGTTTCCCTGTCTATAACTTTCAGC
>NZ_LWGJ01001489.1:0-1265 GCF_001635845.1 Oleiphilus sp. HI0132
CACTTCAGCACCCTTAACGAACCAAGAGTGAGAGTCATTGATCGACCACTCAAAATCTCCCATACCTTCGCTGACTCGCCCGATATCCTGAGTGATTTTTATTTCATCAATGGTCTTAAATATATTATTAATCAAGGTAATCGATTGATTAGCAAAGCCTATTACCAAATCCATCTGATCCTTGTACTCTTCAGGTGGCAGGTAATATTGTATTTCATCAAGGGAAGCACCAACATTATCAACTAAGCCAAATAACACGTCAGCTTCTTCTAACATGTAATCTCTTGCCGTCAAAACTTCAGATTTTGACTCAAACATTTCGTTAACTGCATAACGGTAAAGGTCATAGTTACTTTTAATACCAATAACGAGCGCCTTCATTTGCTCATCAGATTCAGCTAGTTTTTCAAGACTGACATATCTTTCATCAAAACTTTTAGCGCCTTTATCGAATGATTTTTTAAAACTAGCAATCTCATCCTGATTCTCAGCATTAAATGCCAGAGAACTGAGTTTTGCTAATTTTAGTAGCTGTATCTGTACATCGTTACTTTCTTTCACGACAGGCACAGCCGTTTCATTCACCCTTGAGGTTGACCCATTGATGTCATTAAGATTCCATAAAGATGATAGCCCGGACACCAATAGCAAAGAGATGATAATGGCAAAACCGAGACCGACTTTCTGATTAAACGTTAATTGCAGCATAGTATTTTCTTTCTTTCTGATAGTTCTAAAGAATTTATTTTTTAACTCTCACCTAGTTACTTTAGCGTAGATTTTAGGAATGTCATGATTTCTCTAATATTTTTCCAGCAAGTTCAAAATATACTGCTAATATAATTTGTAAGCGTTTGATACCTTTCATATCCACCTAACTCAGATTTATAAGAAGATGACTGACAACAACACCCTTTTGTTTTCAATAGCTGCCTTTATTATTGGCAGTTTGATCACGTTTTTCGTGGTACGCACAAGAGCTAATAAGGCTATAGCCGCTATTAATGCTGATACAAACGCGCACCTGGATCAGATTACTCAGCTAGAGGAAAGTAACCAGACACTACAAGAACAATTAGATATCGCTCTAGGTTCTGTTTCATCTTTTGAAGAACAAATCGGCGGCCTCAACAATCAGATATCTACCGTTCAAGATCAGCTCGAAAATGAAAAAGCAATTCTAGAGAATGAGTATCGCGCACAGATAGATGAACTAAATAGTACCTTCAACGCTGAGAAAGAAAGCCTTAGCTCTCAACTTACTC
>NZ_LWGJ01001490.1:0-1018 GCF_001635845.1 Oleiphilus sp. HI0132
ACTTTGAGAGTACAACTGGAAAGTTAATTAAAGTATTAAGAGGCCCATCTCCTCTTTAAAATTAAACGAATGAATAAGGAAGTTCAATGAAAGCAAAAGTAGCAGTATTTGGATCATTAAGGTTTCCTCCAGATAATACCGAAAAAGTATTACCACACTTAAATGCTTTAGTTCGTAGCACTCACGAAAATGATGGATGCATTGCGTACGATGTTGCGGAAGATCCATTCGATAAGGGCTTAATTCGTTTTTCAGAGTTGTGGCCGAATCGTGAGAGCTTAAATGATCACCTAAGTGCGCCGCACATTAAACCATGGCGAGAGCAGGCTAAAAAATATGGGTTATCTGAGCGCGTATTTAATTCGTGTGATTTGTTATCAGACTCTGTTGCGGTATAGCCTCTAGTCACATAACCAATTATGCCAGCACCACCCATATAGTGCCTCGAACTGGGCTCTGTGTCGTTACATTTTCTGCTGATCACCTCTTGCCTGCTTTTTAAGCGTTATCGATTTAAGGCTCGTCTAATAAAATCGTCATGATCGTACTTATGTTGTTAGTTAAACCGCCCTCGAATATAGGGTTATGACGTTGATTAGATTCATTTACACCTGTATAGCGAGCTCGCACCGTCTTTTGGTGTGTTGCCTAATTATGCTCTTAGTGGTTTGATTTTTCTTCTGTAAGGCAATGTTTTTATTATTTTTTTCGACTTAGAAAAACTATATGGTGTAAAGTAAAGGTTTGGTATGTTGTCGTTTACGATGTTTTTATAGGAAGTATCTATGGAACCCTTACAAGCTCTCCGACGAATTTTTACAGAAGCTGAGGAACTTGAGTCAGCAGACGAATTGCTGAACCTGATTGTTGCCAGAGTCAAAGATGTAACCGGCTCGGACGTTTGTAGTATCTACCTTCAAGATGAGATACAGAAAGATTGGGTTCTTGTTGCTTCAGAAGGCCTTTCGAATAACGCGATTGGCTCCGTTCGTATGAAAACAGGTGAGGGCCTGGTTGG
>NZ_LWGJ01001491.1:0-932 GCF_001635845.1 Oleiphilus sp. HI0132
GTATCGAAAAAACGATTTTGGTGTTTGTTTCGGACAGAATATGGTTCAACTTAATACAGGGAAAATCTCACTCGATGATAAGCTAAGAGTAATTGAGGTGCTTGAAGAGGGATAGGTAAAGCGCTTCAGCCTATTTCTAAACATAGAAATAGGCATTTAACTGAAAGGTACTTGCCTTAGAAAAGCTCGATTTCGTCCGAGGTATCGTCAGTGCTGTCTTTTTTGGCACTAAAGTGATGTTTGTAAATATCCAAAGCTTCGTCAACACTTGCGCCGTTCATGATGTGTTGGAACATGATGCGCTCTTCTTCCATTGTGTAGTTCGACATGATGTCTTCTTGCAGCTTAGACCATGCCATTGGGTTGTAGAGTTGCTGAGGATCACTTACCAGATTACTCAGCCAACCTAGATCTCGCTTGACGTGGTCTAGACGTTGAGTGAGTCGATCGTAGAATTGGAAGGCAACAATTGCACTCATAATCTGCTGGTGGATCTCTGCAGCACTGAGCTTAATAGACTCCAGGTCAGTTCCTGAGGTGTCATTTTCTTCACCTTTATGTGAATCAATAACTTCCTTCAGTTGACTGGCAATATAGGTAAACGACTGAGTCAGCTCTGTTACTGACTTTTCGCCGTCTGTCATGGTGCACTCTACCTGAGACACAGCTAGGGTCAGCATGTTGATCGTTTCGCGAACCTGACTCCAGTCCAAGTCTGGTTTTTTCGCGGTAGATGTTACCGGATTGTTAGACAATGCGAATCTCCATTACATTTAACAGTGGTGACAAATTAAAAGTCGTGCATAATGCCTGCATGCATTGCAGTGCCAGCTTATTCTATGAAGGATAGTTGAAAATCATCAGTTGGCGAGCCAATTTTACGAAAACATAAAAGATTTAGTAAAAAAATATATGAGTATAATCCGCTTTGA
>NZ_LWGJ01001492.1:0-977 GCF_001635845.1 Oleiphilus sp. HI0132
TTTATAGTCTAGTCAGTGATTAGGCTTTCATATCGTTTATCTGTCAGTAGTTTTAAAAATGCGACTAGCGCATCAATACGCTTGTCATCTAGCGCAGGGCCTGATTGAAGTTCCTCAAAAGAGATTGTTTCGTGGAATTCTGGCTTATCCCAGCTTTCGCCCGTTTCTGGGTTTATCTGACGCTTGGCGCTTTTGGAGTTATATTTGTTATAGAAGTCGATAACTGTTCGAAGCTCTTTAAAAACACCGTTGTGCATGTAAGGGCTGGTGACGGCGACATTTCGAAGCGTTGGTGTTTTGAATTTTCCTTTATGCTTTTCATCGTGGACTTGAGCGTTCGCGAGTAGACCTATATCGACATAGTCTTCGTCGAGCTTGTTTTGTTTTCGAACAGCAAGGTTTGTCGGTATACCAATGTTGTGATACTCATAATTGCTGAAGGTTTCATCCGGCGCGGTTGGGCTGCTTCGTAATTGGTGGCATTGGTTACAGTTGGTGAATTGCTGCGAGAAGAATAAGGTCATTCCAAGTTCTTCTTGCTTACTAAGTTCATATTCGCCTCTTAAATAGCGGTCATACTTTGAGTCGAAGGGAGAGAAAAAATCGGTTTTTTCAAAGGCTGCGATGCTTTCGGCCATGGCGTCATAGAGCTTCCCCGGTTTACTTAATATGTCTTTTCCAAATAGGCTAGAGAAGGCTTGTTTATAGACCTCCGATTCAAGTAGACGTGCTTGCATACTTTCTTTGTTAGGTATACCCATTTCGATACCTGCGAGTGGAGGACCTTTCGCTTGGTCAGCCAGTGTTGCTGCTCGGCCATCCCAGAACTGTCCTCCAACATGCTTTCCTTTCTTATTAACATGAAAGATAGGAATCTGGTTCGCATAGCTGCTGGTTGGTGCGCTACGGTCACCAAAAGATTGTTGATCGTCACCTAACGAAACCATTCCTTCAAGGTGAGTATGCCTTGTGTCATG
>NZ_LWGJ01001493.1:0-9329 GCF_001635845.1 Oleiphilus sp. HI0132
CGGAGCGTTTTGATAATCAAATATACCTTAAAAGAGAAGACCTGCAGCCTGTATTCTCTTTTAAGCTTCGTGGAGCCTATAACCGTGCTCGTTTACTCACAGATGAAGAAAAAGCAGCTGGCGTGATTGCGGCTTCTGCCGGTAATCATGCGCAAGGGCTTGCTTTAGCTGCGCAGAAGCTTGGTATCGACGCGACTATCGTTATGCCAAAAACGACCCCTGAAATTAAGGTTAACTCGGTCAGGGCGAAGGGCGCAAAAGTTGAACTCGTTGGTGATGCCTTTGATGAAGCTTCCGCTTATGCCTTAGAAAAGGTAAAGAAAGAGGGCTTGGTTTATATTCCCCCATACGATGATGAAGATGTGATTGCCGGGCAAGGGACGGTCGCAATGGAGTTACTAATGCAGCATACCGCACCTATTCATGCGGTGTTTGTGCCGGTTGGTGGTGGCGGCTTAATTGCGGGAATGGCAGCCTATATTAAGTTTGTTCGCCCCGAAACAAAAGTGATTGGTGTTGAGCCTGAAGAGGCGGCATGTCTTAAGGTGGCGCTAGAGACTGGGCGTAGAGAAATTCTAGAAGAAGTAGGGATTTTTGCAGAAGGTGTCGCGGTTAAACAGATTGGTAAGCTGCCTTTTGAAATTGCCAAAAAGTATGTTGATGAGGTGATTACTGTTTCAACAGATGAGATTTGTGCAGGCATTAAAGATATCTTTGATGATACACGATCAATTGCTGAACCCGCAGGTGCGGTGGGCATCGCTGGCTTAAAAAAATATGCGGAACGTGAAGGCTTAAGTGGTGAGAATTTAGTGACCATCGTTAGTGGGGCGAATGTTAACTTTGACCGTTTACGCTATATCTCTGAACGAACTGAAATTGGTGAGCAGCGCGAGGCAATCATTGCTGTCACTCTCCCTGAAAAGCCTGGAAGCTATCAGAAGTTTATTCAAGCGCTGCAAACTCGTAATGTGACCGAGTTTAATTATCGCTATGCAGAAGGAAGTGACGCGCAGATCTTTGTTGGTGTGCAAGTGCTTCCGGGTGGCGAAGATCGGGCGCGTGTTATTGCAGAGTTAGAGTCCCAAGGCTATCCCGTGCTGGATATGACTGACAACGAGATTGCAAAGCTTCATATCAGGCATATGGTCGGTGGGCGTTCTGAAGGCGTTGGTGATGAGCAGGTTTATCGTTTCGAGTTTCCTGAAAGGCCAGGGGCGCTGATGTCATTCCTTAATTCACTTGGTACTCGTTGGAATATTTCCATGTTCCATTATCGTAACCATGGCGCTGCATACAGTCGTGTCCTGATGGGGGTGCAGCTGAAAGACTCTGATACGAAAGCCTTTCAGGGAATGCTAGATGAGATAGGTTTCCGATACTGGGTCGAGACGGATAATGAGGCGTATCAACTTTTCTTGAGGGCAGGTAAGTCAAAACGCTAGTAATTAGGTGCTAAAGCCATTAGAATCCGCTACTTAAAGCAGGGTTCTAATGGAAATTTTCTAAAGCTGTGCTATTTTTCTGATTATTAAAGTTTTATTTTGAGGAAAATATGAAGAAGAAACCCGATACAATGTTGGCTGTAATCGGTATATTTATGATCGGTTTGGTCATAAGTGGCTTTTCTTCTATTAGCATTGGTGCTGATGAAGAGCCGGTTCAGAACGCTAGTACTGAGCATGTATTTGATCGTTCAGCCAGCCGCTACTAAAACTCTCTATTCATAAAGAATTACTCGGCTTTTTTGCTCGTTTGATTCTGCATAGGCTTATTTTTTTGCATAGATACCTTGATCGGTGACGATCGCATCTAAGCTGACATCCCAGTCATTGACCGGAAGCGCGTCCATCTTCTGCAGCTCATGTGCTAATCCAATCAAGCGAGGCTTGCACTGAGGAAGCCGTCGCTTATAGTCAAAAGTGCGATCATAGAAGCCGCCTCCCATTCCCATTCTGTTTCCTTCGCTATCAAATGCTACCAGTGGCATTAACACTGTTGACAGTTGTTTAGCATTGAATTGTTTGCAGCGTTTAAAGTCAGGTTCCTCAATACCGAAACGGTTCTTGATATAAGGGCTTGATGCAGAGACTTGGCAAAAAATCATCTGTTGTGGTTTTAAGGGGTGGATGACGGGCAAGTATGCTGTCTTTCCCCATTTCTGTATTAGTGTGAGCAGTGATCGAGGGCAGATTTCACCGTCGTTGCCTAAGTACAAAGCAATATGTTTGCCCCTCAGTAGTAAACCAAAGCGTTTCAGATTTTTGAGTAAATGCGTTGAAGCTGTTCTTTGTTGAAGCTTGGTGAGCTGGCGGCGTTGTTGGCGGAGCTCTCTACGAAGCTGCTTTTTTTCTTGAATTAAGGTGGCGGGGGAGGTTTGAGAAAGACTCATTTTTGGGCTGTATCGTCAATAAGATAGAGCTGGATAGGTTTAAACAAAAGCAACGCTCTGTTGTGAGTGTTGATTTTGGTGCGCCCAAAATGCCGCTGCCAGATAGGGCCTTGAACCCGAAAGTTCAAGGGGGTGATCACTATATGCAAATTAGGCTTTCCCATCCAGATAAACCGGGGGACTTGCACACATCACATGATGTGATTACCAAGGTGTTATTATCGGCTCGAGGACTTATCTAGCAAGCCAGCATTCCAGAACGCCAAACCATCATATAAAAAAACTAGATAAAAATCAGGGCTTTTTACGAAAAAAAACAAATTGCCCAGGGTTTCAATTAGGCCTGTGCTTTTGCTTTGATCAAAGCTTGATCAAGCTTTTCTTCAAGTGATAGCAACATCTCCTGGTCACCTTCTTTATCGCGACCACTTTCGAGCAATTCGTATGCAATATTTAGAGCTGCCATGACCGCAATTCGTTCAATGCCCAGAACTTTTCCTGACGAGCGTATTTCTCGCATTTTTTCATCAAGGTGCCCTGCAGCATTTTCTAGAGCGTCCTTTTTATCAGGAGGGCAGGCGACCAGGTAGTCCTTTTCAAGGATTTTGACCTTTAGTGTGTTGGCGTCGGACATTAACCTTGCTCCAGAGCTTTTAGGCGACCAATCATTGATTCAATCTTGTTTTTGGCAAGATCATTTTTTTGTAGAAGTTTAGTCCGCTCGGACAGCCAATCGTCTTGGCTGCTTTTTAGCGCTAAATTGTCTGCTTCAAGCGTCTGGCAGTAGTTTAGAAGTTGCTCTACTTTGCCAGAAAGCGTTTTAAGTTGTGACGCTTCCATTTAGTTACCTTGATAGTCAAATATTGAAGAATAAACCAATACTATTCGGTATATTGAGGGGTAACTATAATTTGGCCTAGCGTGAGGGTCAACTCGCTTTCGCAATCCAGTCGCAGGTCTCGTATAATTCGCTCAATTTTTGATAAAAGGTCGATATAAATGACAGAAAAAGACAAGTTTTCCGAGCAGGATATAGATGAGCTTGAAAATGAAGAGGCTCAGGAGAGTGATTTTGACTGGTTGGCGAATGTCTATAACCGACAAGGTGCGATCAATCACCCGAGTGAGTTACATGGCTTATTACTTGGGGAAATTACCGGCGGCATTAAGCGTACGGCGAATGACTTTTTAGCTCAGGTTTTAGAACATATGGGCGTCGATGAGTTAAATGTTGCAGCTCAAGCTAATGTAGTTGAGGACTTGTTAGCTTTTTATAGCCAAGTATCAGAGGGTATCGATAAGGATTCGAGTAGTTTTACCTTATTATTGCCAGACGATGACTATGTTTTATCCGAACGACTTGAGGCAATGGTGTTATGGGTAAGGGGTTTTTTGGAAGGTATCGCTATTTCTGCAAGTGAACGACTTAATTCTGCATCGAAGGATCTGGAAGAAATTCTTAAAGACCTGGTTGAAATTTGCCAGCTGGACCCTCGCGTTGAGCCTACTGAAGAGGGTGAAAGAGAGTTCTTTGAAGTGGTGGAGTATGTAAGGGTGGGGGTGCTTAACTTATATGCTGAGTTTAATCAGCCCGAAGTAGAAGATTCGACTGAAGAAAAAGCTGCTATTTCCGATATTGACCCAGATACACCGACATTACATTAATAACAATTGCTGACCAAGATTCTGCTACTCAGGACAATAAGAGATGAATAAAAAAGAATTCTCACGCCGACGAGCTTATCTGGCTGAACACATGGGTGAAAACTCAATTGCGATACTGCCCTCGTCAACGGTTAAAAGCCGGAACCGGGATGTTGATTACCCCTTTCGTCAGGATAGCGACTTCTTCTATCTGACCGGGTTTTCTGAGCCGGAAGCAGTGTTGGTGATTATTCCGGGCCGAGAGCACGGTGAGAGCATCTTGTTTTGCCGAGAGCGAGACCCGACAAAAGAAATGTGGGATGGATTTATTGCCGGGCCAGACCGTGCAATTGATATGTTTGGTGTCGATGATGCGTTTCCCATTTCTGATATAGATGAAATCCTCCCAGGCATGATTGAGGGAACGGATAAAGTTTATTACTCGATGGGCCTTGATGCTGTCTTTGACAGTCGCGTCATGGAATGGATCAACGTTATTCGCAGTAAAGTTAGAAATGGTGCTCACCCACCTGGTGAGTTTGTTGCCTTGGAGCACGCACTACATGAGCTGCGTTTGATAAAAAGTACCACCGAAATCAAGACGATGAAACAGGCTGCTGAAATATCTGCCCAAGCACATATTGAGGCAATGAAGGTTTGCCGCCCAGGTTTACATGAATATCACCTTGAGTCAGCGATGAGCAAGGTGTTTATGGATAATGGTGCTCGCTCTCAAGCATACCCAGCTATTGTTGGTTCAGGCGACAATGCCTGTATATTGCACTACATCGATAATAACGGCCCCTTGAATGACGGCGACCTTGTCTTGATTGATGCTGGTTGTGAATTGGATTGTTATGCCTCAGATATCACTCGGACCTTTCCGGTAAACGGAAAATTTTCTGACGAGCAAAGGGCAATTTATCAAATCGTCTTGGATGCTCAATTAGCCGCAATAAAAGCAGTGAAGCCCGGGAGTCACTGGAATCATCCTCATGAAGCCGCGGTCAAGGTAATTTGCCAGGGTTTGCTCGATCTGGGCTTGCTCAGTGGCGAGCTGGATGAAATTATCGAAGAGGAGCGTTATAAGCCTTTTTATATGCATCGAACAGGCCATTGGTTGGGCTTGGATGTTCATGATGTTGGTGAGTATAAAATCGACGGTGAATGGAGAGAGCTTGAGCCCGGTATGGTGATTACGGTTGAACCGGGTATTTATATCGCTCCCGGCAATAAAGAAGTGGCGAAAAAGTGGCGCGGCATTGGCATTCGTATAGAAGATGATGTTGCTGTTACCAAGAAGTCTCATCAGGTGCTATCTAAAGATGTCCCGAAAACGATTCATGATATTGAAGCCATTATGGCGCAGGCCTCGTCTTAGGGAGTACACATGGCTCAAGAATTTTCCCAGTTAGAAGAAAAAAGTGTTTGTGATGTATTGATTGTCGGGGCTGGAATGGTCGGGGCAAGCACTGCTTTGGGGCTATCTAAGCTAGGCCTTGATGTCGTCATGATTGATGCCTTTGCCTTCTCTAAAGATATACCTGAGTACACTCCTAGCTACGATGCGAGGTCGACAGCCTTGTCTTGGGGCACGCGAGAAATCTTAGAGCAGCTTGATGTCTGGACAGATATTGAGCCTTCGGTATGTGCCATCGAACAGGTTCATGTATCAGAAAAAGGCTGCTTTGGAACCACCCGGATGCATGCAGCAGAGTATGGACAGGAAGCCTTAGGTTATGTGGTGCCGAATCAGTGCTTGGGCCAGAGTTTGTTAAGCAAGGTGTATGAGAGATCACTACCTTTTTATAGTGGTGTGAAGGTTTCTCATATATCTCAAGGCAAAGACTTCCATCAAGTGCACTTAAGCTCAATTGAGCAGCCTGAACAGCAGAAAGTGCTAAACACTCGCTTGATGGTGATTGCAGATGGTACGGAGTCGAGCACTGCGAAGCTATTAGGCATTGCTTATCAAGTGGAAAAATATTCTCAGCATGCCTTGGTGGCTAACGTCAGTACTGCATTGCCAAATGAAGGTGTTGCGTTTGAGCGCTTCACTAAGAAAGGCCCATTGGCAATGTTGCCCTTGAGGGAGTCTGATTGTGCACTGGTCTGGACACATGACGAAAAAGAGATACAGGCACATTTGGATATGAGCGATGCTGAATTTTGTAAAGCTTTGGAAGAGAGTTTCAGTGAGCGGCTAGGTCCGATTGAACGCTGTGGTGAACGGGTAAGTTATCCGTTGAAATTAGTCAGAGCTGAAGAGCAATGTCGGGCCGGTGTGTTGCTCTTAGGTAATGCCGCGCATAGTTTACATCCTGTCGCAGGGCAAGGGTTTAATTTGGCCATTCGTGGTGTGGCGGCCTTCTTGGCTTATATTGATGAGTCAGTAAAGCAGGGTTTGGATTATCGTTCCCTGGCGCCATTGAATAAGTTTTGTCAGTCGAGAATGGATGATCAGAATAAAACGATTGCTTTAAGTGATCAGCTGGTCAAAGTATTTGCGAACCCTTCCCATATATTAAACCTAGCGCGAGATATTGGCCTGGTTGGTCTCGACAACATCGCTCCCTTGAAAACGATATTTGCAGAGCGAGCAATGGGTCTGGCAGACCGAAAAGCACATTTTAATACTTAGGTTTAGAGAGAATTAATCTTATGAGTGATGCTTGTACTCAAGAATTTGATATTGCGATTGTTGGTGCGGGGATGGTGGGCGCTTCTCTCGCCGCCGCGCTACGTGATACCGGCTTTTCAATTGCTTTAATTGACGCGCAGTCGGCAGAATCTCTGCAGCACTCTCCGTCTAAGCCTAAGGATGTAAATGGCTTTGAGCCAAGAGTCAGTGCACTAACCTTTGCCTCACGCGATTTACTTAAGAGTGTTGGGGCCTGGCAGCATATTCACGAAGAGCGAATCCTTCCTTATCGAAACATGCATGTTTGGGATCAGCTAGGTACAGCCCAAATAGATTTCAGTGCGGCTGAGTTATATGAAGATGCTTTGGGTTATATCGTAGAGAATCAGAATATTGTCTCGGCTTTGCATCAGGTCTTAAAGCAACAAGAGAATGTTGAACGTTTCTTTGGTGGGCGTATTAGCAGCCTGAAGCAAAATGAGGTAGATGGAGCTCCTTATTCTTTGCTGCTGGATGATGGTCGTCAGATACATGCGAAGTTATTAGTTGCAGCTGATGGCGCGAATTCCAGAATCAGGACCTGGTTGTCGATGGCGACCCGTGAATGGGATTATCAACACCACGCAATCGTTGCCACCATCAAAACCGAGAAACCACATAACAAGACGGCTTGGCAGAGCTTCTCTGAAACAGGGCCCTTGGCACTCTTGCCTTTGCAGGACCCATCGATGAGCGACGCCTATTGCTCCATTGTTTGGTCGCAAACACCTGAGCAAGCAAAGTCTTTAATGGCTTTGGATAAGGAAGCGTTTTGCCAGGCTTTAGCAAAAGCCAGTGAATCAATGCTTGGTGCTATTGAAGATGTGTCAGAGCGTTATAGTATTCCTCTGCGCCAACGACATGCAAAAGAGTATGTCGCTGAGGGGCTTGCTTTGATCGGTGACGCAGCGCATACCATCCACCCTTTGGCTGGTCAGGGTGTGAACTTGGGCTTTAAAGATGTTTTTGCATTGAGTCAGGTGCTGATACTGGCTGACCAACAAGAGCTGGACCCGGGAAATCTCACCTTGCTCAAACGTTATCAACGACAGCGGCAGGCAGATAACCTATTGATGATGGGCGCGATGGAAGGTTTTAAGCGTTTATTTGCTCAACCCGATCCACTTCTTCGGTGGGTGCGTAATACAGGGCTGGACTTTGTAAATAAGCAGGGCTTTATCAAGAAACAGTTGGTTAAGCATGCGATGGGCTTGTCCATCGCTTAGCTTAGTACGCCTAAGTAAGCCGTTGATGGCTACGCAGGGGTCTTAGAAGTGCCATACCCAGTCACCTGAATGACTCTATCCGAGTGACTTTTATCTATTTCATTCGAGACATATGCCAAAGAGCTAAAAGTACATGCTTCGTGAGAGACAGCGCTCATAAATCGGTCATGGGCCTCTTACTAAAGTAAAGTCCTTTAACGAAGAGAAGTTTACTCGTCACGATTATCTGCAGGTAGTGAAAAATAGATTTTTTACTCATAAAGAGACAAGGTGTGACGAGTAGTCTCTACAATTTTGTCTTTTAGCCAATTCGGTTCTAATACTTCAACTTTGTCACCTAAACTTAATAGCCACCAACGAAAGTACATGGTGTCAGGAACACTCGCTTTCAATGTAAACCAGCCATCAGCTTCCATAGTTACAACCTGATCAGAACTAAGTGGTGTTTCAAATAAGTGCTGCCCTTGTTTCAGTTGAAACCGACCAACAAAAATAATTATCTTATCGCTATTTAATATGCCGAACCCTCCCTTTTCAACGTATTCTTTCAAATCAAAGTCATCGGGGTAAGATAGGTCTATATTTATTAGCTGTGCCGAATCAAAGCGATGCAAAGCCAGTTGTACAATGTCACCATAGTCCCTTAATGTACATACTAGATATATAACGGCACCTTTAGAAACGATACCCAATGGATGGATTTGATAGTTCTTTTGGGTATCGCTACCTCTTGGCGTGTATACTCCTTGAAGACATTTATTATTTAACAAGCCTTCATAAACAGCTTCTATCACTGAATTCTTAATGTTAGGTGGTTGAAAAATCATTCCGTCCGATATTGCCTCAACCTTATTTGGCCACTTGGCTAATCGGTTATTGCCTAAAGAGTTCAGTTCATTTGTAGATTGTTCAAAATAGGGGGCTAGATTATCTAGTACATGCTTAGGGAAGCTATTACGCGCAAACTTCTCAACTAACTTAAACGTTAGTGCTATCTGGGGAGACATAGCAGGTATGTTAACCGGCTCAGCATCAAGGGGAAAAAACCAGTGGTATGGCTTAGAACTTTCATCAGAACATATAGCAAAAGAAATACTTAACTCCTCTAAATCTCGCTGAACAGTTCTTTCCGTGACCAAATATCCCTCATCAAGTAGCCTAGAATGAAGTGCTGTTGTATCAATACTTTTTGGAGCTCTTGGGATATAACGAAGTAATAATAATTTTCTTAGAGACGATGACATTTGATTATACCGGCTAAAAAATTTGTTGAAATTAACTATTAATCAGCGATTCAATATCATCGCAACATTACTTTATAAATGTTTTTAATAAATTACTAACACTATATGCGACATTCTTCGTCGCACCTTTATGGATAATTAGC
>NZ_LWGJ01001494.1:0-767 GCF_001635845.1 Oleiphilus sp. HI0132
CTATTTTCATCATTTCTTCTGGCAAGCCTTTCGAAACAAGTTTATCCGGGTGATGTTGACTAATCAGTCTACGATAGGCTTTCTTTAGTTCAGCATCACTGCAATTGCTCTGTACGCCTAGAGTTTCATAGGCAGCACTGATCATTTGTTCTTCGCTAACATGGCCTGACGTATCGTGCTCAAAGCCGGTAAACCGGTGCTGAGCTGTCATCATTGCCAGTAGTTGTTCAAAATTTCGTTTCTGGAAACCAAGGTGTTCGGCTACTTCAAGAAGCAGCTGGTGTTCATTTGGGTGTAATTCTCCGTCGGCAAGCGCGGTGGTTAGCTGTATCTCCATAAACATTCTAAGGAGATTGGTACGACGGCCGCAGACTCGCTTTAAGTCATCCATGGCAGCGATATAATCAAAATCTTCTTGCTTGCCTTGATTGAATAAATTGATTGCTGCTTTACGTTGCTCGTCCGTCAACTGCATCTTGCTCATGGTGTCTTGAGCAACTTGAATTTCGACTTGAGATACATGGCCGTCTGATTTTGCCAAACGCCCCATTATCGAAAATGTGGCAGCAAAAAAAGCCGCTTGTATTTCTTCCTGATTGCCACCAGAAAAGTTTTCGATATTGGCCATACCTTTATCGAAGCTATGACCAATAGCCGCGCCTAACAAAGCGCCTAAGGGGCCACCGCCAAATGCGAAGCCCAAGGCTCCACCGATTAATTTTCCCCACCAGTTCATTGTCTAAATCTATACCTTGCGTTAAAGCGCT
>NZ_LWGJ01001495.1:0-589 GCF_001635845.1 Oleiphilus sp. HI0132
AGAATTTAGAAAAGACACCGACTTTACCGCTGAAAACCTTTCTGGCATTTATACAATTGAATACTCACTAGTTGCCGGAGAATCCGGTGAGATAAGCAACCCGAAATTCTTACAACAGGTCGAGGCATTCAGCCAATGGCTTGAAGCTCGAGAAGAAGTTGTTCATGTCGATACGATTACCGAGATATTCAAGCGCCTGAATAAAAATATGCATGCCGATGATGAGTCATACTTCCGGCTACCGGAGTCACAAGATTTAGCGGCACAATATTTACTGTTATATGAAATGTCGCTCCCCTATGGGCTGGATCTCAACAACCAGTTAAACGTAGATAAATCATCTATCAAACTAACTGTTGTACTAAACAATATACCAAGCTACAAAACCTTAGCGCTTGAAAAGGATATTGCTGAATGGCTTGAGACAAATACCGATATTACTGAGTTCTATGCTGCGAGCCCGAATATCATGTTCTCTCATATCGGTGAGCGAAACGTTATGAGTATGGTTTCGGGGGTAAGTTATGCATTGATACTAATTTGTATCATCATGGTGATCGTACTCAGGTCAGTCAAACTGGGCTTGGTT
>NZ_LWGJ01001496.1:0-227 GCF_001635845.1 Oleiphilus sp. HI0132
AAATGTCGCTCCCCTATGGGCTGGATCTCAACAACCAGTTAAACGTAGATAAATCATCTATCAAACTAACTGTTGTACTAAACAATATACCAAGCTACAAAACCTTAGCGCTTGAAAAGGATATTGCTGAATGGCTTGAGACAAATACCGATATTACTGAGTTCTATGCTGCGAGCCCGAATATCATGTTCTCTCATATCGGTGAGCGAAACGTTATGAGTATGGTT
>NZ_LWGJ01001497.1:0-793 GCF_001635845.1 Oleiphilus sp. HI0132
TAACGTCAACATTGTGTGGTCTAGTGACAAAATTGTGTTGTGGTGGGTTAAAGGGTGGGTGATGCTTATTTCAGTAACTTATAATGTCTGTTGAATAGCTCTACCCAGCTTTCCAGCTTATCTGCATTGCCAATGCGTTTACCTTCCTGACCTCTAATCTTCGAAAGCCATAAGCCTTCACCGTTGAAGCTGTATACAGGTGCCAGGTCGGTACGTTGGCCTGCTGGTTTTATTTCATTAATCAGGTTGTCGAGAATGAGGGGTTCAGCGTCTGGAGTCGGGTAATAGGCGAGGACCATGTGAGCCTGGTTCAGCTCAAGCGCTTTGACGTAGGTGATTTTTATCATGTCATCAGGGATTCCCATTTCCCGAAGCGTAAAGTACTTTGCAATTGAGAAGTCCTCACAGTCGCCAGCATTGGTTGCCAAAAACTCTAATGGCGTTGCCCAATAATCTTCCTTATTCCATTGTTCTTGATCGGATACGAACTTCACTCTATTAAAGAACTGGTTTACAAGTTTTAGCTTTTGTTGATGGGTAATGTTTTGTTTGTAATTAGCGATTCTTTCCCATTGCTGGAGTCGGCTAACAGCGTCCTGGCCGAAGCGCTGGTCAATAAAATCGAGAACTTTAGAGTTAAGGTCTAGGGCTGAGGCGCAGGTCGTAATAAAAAAAATTATGACAACCCGCTTGTAAATCGGGGTCCTTAAAAGAGTGAGGCCTAAGCAATAGCTATTGAATATCGGAGTCATTGTGACTTATTGGTTTACTCTATTTTTAAGCATTCGCTTCC
>NZ_LWGJ01001498.1:0-1539 GCF_001635845.1 Oleiphilus sp. HI0132
CTTGATAAGCCTGTTCAGTAGCTCTGCTTTTTCTTTAGAATCTAAAACGTTCTGCGTTTGGGATCCTGTTGGCCGAAGTGGCCCAGTGATGACATTTTATTCCGACGTTATTCCACGAGCTCAAGCCTGGGGATTAAAGCTCAAATTTGTCGCCTACACCGAAGAAACCGATGTTGTTAAGCAATTTAAGGCTGGCAACTGCGAGGCTGCCGTTCTTACGAGCATCCTGTCGCGCCAGTTTGTTAAGTTTGCCGGCACAATGGACGCAATTGGAGCAATTAACTCAGAGAAAGGGCTTGAGCTTGCTATCGCTACGCTAAGCCGCTCTAGGGCTGGCAAGCTGATGATCGAAAACAATTATGAGGTTGTAACAACCTTCCCTGTTGGTTCGATGTATGCCTTTGTTAAAGACCGCTCGATTGACACAATTGACGAATTTTCTGGTCAAAAGATTGCGATTTTGAATAATGATCCGCAAATGTATAAATTTGCAAGTTTATCTAAGTCCAAACCTGTCACGGTAACACTATCAAACTTTGCAGATAAATTTAAAACCGGCGAAGTTGATATTGTGATCATGCCCGCTCTTGCCTACAACACCTTTGAGCTTTACGAGGGTCTTGCAGATAAAGGAGGAATTATTGATTACCGGCTATATTACGGAATGCTTCAAACCATTGCTCGTCGTGATCAGTTCCCTGAGGATTTCGGGAATAAAATGCGAAACTACATGCTGACACGAATGAAAGCGATGAACAAAATGGTAGTTGATGCCGAAGAGGAAATCCCCAAGCACTACTGGATTAAAACTAATCAATTCGTAAAGGATGAGATTGATCACTTCAGTAAACGCATTAGACTTGCCTTACAAGACGATCAGATCAACAACCCTACCGCACTGAAGTTATTCTGGAAAATTCGCTGCCGTCTAGACCCTTCTCGTGGCGAATGCAAAGCACCGCCCAAGGTGGTTAGCAAACGCGTCAAAAAGAACAACATAGAGAAGCAAAAGGCCCAAGCAGACGCAGCTGCTAAAAAGAAGCTCGAAGCCGAGCGCATCGCTCACGCAAAAAAAGCTGAAGCTGAACGCTTAGCTAAACAAAGAGCAGAAGAAGAGAAGCGGCTTCAAGAGCAAAAAGAACAAGAGCAACGCAAGCTTGAAGAGGAAAAGCAGCTTCTAGCCCAGCAACAGCAAGAACAAGCACGACTTGAGGAAGAGCGCCGTATTGAAGAACAACGAATAGCGCAAGAAAAACTCAAGCTAGAAGAAGAAAAGAAAGCCTTAGAACAAGAACGCATCGTACTTGAACAAGCAAAAAATGAGCTTGAGAAAAAAGAGTCATGGAGTTTATGGGACTTTCTATTTGGCTGGATCTAAGCGGCAATAGAGCAAACGATGAACCGCTCCAAATTAGAAGAAATAACGAAGGCTATCCTGGATAAGTCGTCGCCATATTCATACAAAACAAAAGCCTTAGAGGACTATGCAAAGGTCTGTAGTGATCTTGGCGGTATAACAGCATCTCCTGCCTTCGATGC
>NZ_LWGJ01001499.1:0-1036 GCF_001635845.1 Oleiphilus sp. HI0132
TCACTTGGTACAACACAGAGCACCGGCATAGTCGAATTAACTTTGTTACCCCAGAGCAAAGGCACTTAGGTCTGGATGAAGAAATATTATCGAAGAGGGATGAGCTTTATCGCAAGATGAAAAGAAAGAACCAAATAAGGTGGTCAAAAGCTACGCGGAACTGGGAGAAAGTGGGTGACGTTAAGTTGAACCCGGAGAAGGAAAAACAAGCAGCTTAAATGCTCAGGCGACAACTACCTTGAAAAACGCCGATATTGGCATGCTATGGCGTCTTATAGCTCCTCTAAGCCCGAAGAGTATGAAGTGACGATGAAGAAGGTACTAAGCTGGGCATGGTTTGCTTATGGCATATCAAATGGTGAAATAGCCTTAGATTCCACATTTGATGAATATTTTGTACCTTTAAAGAGCAGAGAGGGGAGAAAAGAGTTTGCGGAGTCGTTTTATCCCTCTTCTGAAGAGAATGACGGTAGTGATTTTATGCTGAAAGGCCAAGAAATAGCCTGGATTTTTAATAATCTGTGTGCGGATGCATTCGACTCAGAGACTTGCACCGTGATTCATGATAGCAGAACTATCAGACTGTCTGCGCTTGGGGCTGTTCTTCATTTGATACAGGATTCATTTTCGCAGTCTCATGCAAATAGAGAAAGCTGTACCCAAATAAAAAAAGGGGAGAACGTTGCGAGTTCTGTTATGAACTGTTCACCAATCACTCAGTTTTATGATTATAGTGATCAATCTTCCGACAAGCATGAGATAAGCGACCATATGCCGGTAAAGGTAGGTGAAAGTTGCGGAGAGGATATTGATGATGCCATTACAGCTTCCGCAAAAATCATTTGGTTTGCTACAAAAAATAAGTCTGCGCTTGAAGTTGAGAATTATCTGAAAGAGCATGTATTTGTAAGCCCCAAGAATAATAAGGGTATAAAAGATGCTGGCCCTGGTGTTTGCTACAAAAAAGACGAAGGTTTCTTTTCATGGCTGTTTTAAATATTCAGAGCATATGCAATCAGAGCCATTCTCTACTTGG
>NZ_LWGJ01001500.1:0-591 GCF_001635845.1 Oleiphilus sp. HI0132
GATGAAAAACTATTAAGCTCTCAGCAGGAAGTTGATGACATATTGCCTAAAATTGAGCAACAACAAGACAAGATTGAATCACTAAGCGATCAGAAGTCTATCTTGCATGCAAAGATATCGGAGCAGAAAGCTGTCCTCGCTTCGCTTGTAACACTTCAAGAATCTGTCTTGGGTGATGATTCTAGCGTTTCTGCGCAAAAGCGGCAGATGGGTATTGATCAGCTGCCATTGCTGATGAATGAGCTTAAGGTCACTTCAGGTTGGGAAATTGCTGTTCAGCAAGCGCTTCATGATTGGATGAACTCTTTGGTTTCCGACGGCGTAGCAACGGATCTTATTCTGAATTGCGAAACATCAACTCTGGAAGGTTCTGTTGCCTTATTAGATAAGGATAAAAATGGATCAAACTCTAATGTTGTAGCAAAATCTGGATCACTTGCTCAATATGTTGAAGGTGCACCGTCTCAAGTAATTTTAATACTAAACGATATCAAAGTTGCTGATTCAAAAGAGCAAGCACAGCTTGCTATTGCTACACTGGCGGAGCACGAGTCTGTTATATGTACTGATGGCCTTTGGTTTGGTCAAACA
>NZ_LWGJ01001501.1:0-690 GCF_001635845.1 Oleiphilus sp. HI0132
CCGAGCATACTCTATTTGCTCTCTGGCTTGGGTTGTATCAGATATAAATGCAATTAGCGCATTACTACCAACCAATTCAGAGTTAGAGACGAACATAAGCTCAAACTGAGAACCTGGTAAATCAATAATGTTGATTAACTGCCCTTCAGCTTCGACAAAGTCACGCCTCCATCGACTTTGAATAGCATGTTGCTGAAGAATTGGCTGTAGTAAAGGCTTATTCGTCAAAGAAGAGAAAGCCAATCCGGTCTTGCCAAACTGTACTGATGCTTCAGAGTTATTATTAACCGGCGTGAGTATCCCGATATCAGATCCGGTGATTCTATTAAAATCTAGCATCATATCTGCTAGTGATACGCTCAGCTGAATAAGTTTAATATCACCATTAATATCTAGAATCGGAGACAGTACAGCTAACTGACAAAATTCAAAACAGATCATTTCTTCGGACGGAGTGCGACTCGTCAAGGTACGCTCAATAACGTCGGAGTTTGGACGAATGCGTTGATCACCCCACTGCCCAATCACTTCGCCTTTTGCATTAAGTAAGGTTGCGCTCTCTAGGGCCCAAGTTATCTGTAAAGACAGCCAGTGCGAATCGAGCTTGTCCTCAATATACGGACCTTCTGACGTTAAATTTGGTAGACCATCAATTATATTAATTAGCTGCAATGAGCTCTTCTTGAGCAA
>NZ_LWGJ01001502.1:0-697 GCF_001635845.1 Oleiphilus sp. HI0132
CAGAACCGGTGTTAGTTTCGCTAGAATTGCTGCACTCTTTATTGATTGGCCGGAAATTTTAATCTCGGAACCCTGGAGGGTCGACTTTCTGACACCAATGGGCGTAGCTTCTTCATTTTGCTTTGAGGTATTAACTTTGCCGAAGACAATCAGCTCTCTACTCTTGGCGTCACTATTTATAATATTATCGATATGGCGGGTACGGAAAGAGCGCCCTGTAGAGAGTAAATAAATTGACTCAAGTAAGCTGGTTTTACCCGATGCATTTTCGCCCCAGATAAAATTTAAAGACTTACTAAAAGAAACACTCAGATCGTGGAGGTTTCGAACGCTCTTTATTGATATTGACGATAAGGACATAAATTAACTAAAGGCTCTACGAAAAAGGACATAGAACCATAAATGATGTGCCATATTCTAATGAAGCATATTCAGTCGATCATCAACAAACATATCTAGCTCAGGCGCTAATATATGAACATAGCGATCGAAATACAAAAATTGCTTTAATAACAAAGCAAATTCTCTAGGGAAGTGGATACCATTCTGCTCACCAACCTTAACCATATCCATTAGCACATTATTAATATCATCTTCACCCTGCGTCTCGAACATCGCTGTATCGGGGACCATCACATCTAGTTTATTAAACACTCGACGTAAATCGTTTGCTAAGTCATCAACAATGACATCTTTA
>NZ_LWGJ01001503.1:0-892 GCF_001635845.1 Oleiphilus sp. HI0132
TGTTCAACTGTGCCGGTATAAGACATTACCGGTAAAGGTGTATCACCTGGCTGTTCGTCCATTACGCTAAAATCAACTGAACGTGCATCAATTCGGGGCGGTGTACCCGTTTTTAAACGGCCAACACGAAAAGGCATTTCTCTTAAGCGTTTTGCCAATGCTATCGACGGTGGATCTCCCGCACGTCCACCTGAATGGTTTTCTAAACCAATATGAATAACACCGCCTAAAAAGGTTCCAGTTGTCAAAACAACGGTCTTTGAATGGAAGCGAACTCCCATATTGGTGACAACGCCACAAGCCCGGTCATTTTTAACAATCAAGTCATCAGCCGATTGTTGGAAAATATCCAGGTTTTCCTGGTTTTCCAGGGTTTCTCGAATTGCGGCTTTATATAAGATTCTATCTGTTTGTGCGCGTGTAGCTCTTACCGCTGGCCCTTTACGGCTATTCAGCACTCGAAATTGAATACCCGCCAAATCGGTTGCTCGTGCCATAGCACCATCTAGAGCATCGATTTCTTTAACAAGATGACTTTTACCAATACCACCAATTGCTGGATTGCATGACATTTGACCCAGCGTCTCGATATTATGCGTAAGTAGAAGGGTTGATGAGCCGCGACGCGCTGCGGCTAAAGCAGCTTCAGTCCCGGCATGTCCACCACCAATAACAATAACATCGTAATGTTTTGCGAAATCCACCTAGCATCCCCAGTCAAATAAAATAGCCGCGCATTATAAAGATTTGAGTGATAAATAGCAGCCTTTATCGTTTATTTTTTATACAGTTTTGCACTTATGACTCAAATTTTGAGTGTCTTAAAATAAATCTGTGTTCTTAATGTAAATAAATGAACATTCACTCAGTTTTAATGAATTCAAGCACTTAT
>NZ_LWGJ01001504.1:0-15852 GCF_001635845.1 Oleiphilus sp. HI0132
TCTTATAATGCAATGAAGTAGATACAGCTTAAGTATCATTACATACGGTTTTTTCTAGAGGTTCAGGAGATCAAGGTTATATGGCTGAGTATCATTATGATGTTGTAGTAATTGGCGCAGGCCCTGCAGGTGAAGGGGCAGCGTTAAACGCTGCAAAAGGCCATAAAATGGTCGCTGTGATCGAAGATAAACCCGTAGTTGGCGGGAACTGTGCTCATGTTGGAACAATACCTTCCAAAGCACTTCGACACGCCGTTAAGCAGATTATTACCTTTAACACCAATACCATGTTCCGTGATATCGGTGAGCCAAGATGGTTTTCCTTTCCGAGAGTCTTGAAGAACGCAGAAAAGGTAATCAGTAAACAGGTTAAGCTAAGAACCCGTTTTTATGCGCGAAATAAAATAGACTTGTACAACGGGTCGGCCTACTTTCTAGATGATAATCGTATAGAAATACGTGGAAATGGTTCCGCAGATATTGTTCATTTTAAAGAGGCGATCATAGCTAGCGGGTCTAGTCCCTATCGTCCGTCCAACGTTGATTTTACGCATGAGCGTATCTATTGTAGTGATTCGGTATTGCAGCTTAGCCATACTCCACGCACTATGGTTATTTATGGTGCCGGTGTTATTGGCTCCGAGTATGCATCAATTTTTTCCGGTTTAGGTGTGAAAGTCGACCTGATTAATCCTGGCGAGAAATTACTATCATTCCTTGATGATGAGATTTCTGATGCGCTTAGCTATCACCTTCGAAACAATGGTGTTCTTGTCCGACACAACGAAACCTACGAGACAGTTGTCGGTACCGATTACGGTGTAGAGGTTACTTTCGAGTCGGGCAAAAAGATCAAAGCTGATGCTTTTCTTTGGTGTAATGGTCGCAGCGGCAATACCCAAAATCTTGGGCTAGAAAATATAGGTCTTGAAGCAAACTCACGCGGTCAGCTTTCAATTGACGACCACTATCGAACAGATGTAGAGAATATCTATGCTGTAGGTGATGTGATTGGTTGGCCAGCACTTGCTAGCGCTGCTTACGATCAAGGTCGCTCTGCTTCATCCGCTTTGCTTAACGATAGTTACTTCAGGTTTATTAATGATGTACCTACCGGTATCTATACGATCCCAGAAATTAGCTCTGTCGGTAAGAATGAAAAGGAGCTTACGGAAGCCAAAGTTCCTTATGAAGTAGGGCAGGCATTTTTCAAAGACTTGGCTAGAGCTCAGATTACCGGTGAAGCGGTCGGAATGCTTAAAATATTGTTCCATCGTGAGACCAAAAAAATATTGGGAATCCATTGCTTTGGAGATCAGGCGGCCGAAATCGTACACATCGGTCAGGCGATTATGAATCAGGAAGGTGATGCAAATACCCTAGATTACTTCATTAATACCACATTTAACTACCCAACTATGGCAGAAGCATATCGTGTTGCGGCACTAAATGGTCTTAATCGCATATTCTGATTTTAAACTTTTCGTCATTTTTCTTCGATTTGAGAGCGTTTTTTGAACGCTCTTTTTCTTTTTGTTGTCTCAGTTCACGCTTCGGAATTCCTTCATTTGTAAGACTTTTTCTGATTTTGTAGCATTAGGGATATTTTGTAATAAAGCCGACTATCGCTACAACTGACTAAACTACGTAGCCAGACATGGAAAAGTGCCGCTTATATGATAACTCAAAGGTTTAGACTGTTTTCTTGGAGCTCCCTGTTTACACTCCTTTTAATTCTTTCCGGTTGTGGCGAGGGTGATAGTAAATATGTTCCTTTACCAGAAGACACGGAAGGAAACGAATCCTTAGACATTTTTCTAAATAGTGGTGCAGTTAAAGGCCCAGTCGCTTTCTCCGATATCTCGATCTATAGCGTCGATTTAGAGTCAGAGCGATATGCAAACTTTAAATCTGTTGCTAACGGTGTTTTTAAGGCATACGCTGACCTGGGTATATCTATTGATGGTGATTCCTTGGTTCTACCTGAAGGTCGGAGTTCTGCTCAGGTGCTGAATGATTTCGAGGCTCTGGTTGAAACAGGCTCCTATGTTTCTGAACTCGACTATTTCAAAGTAAAAGTTGAAAACGCAGGAACTATTGCAAAAGCTAAAAGCTATTTGGATGTCTATCTAGGGCTAACAAAGCCAGTTAAAGACGAGGATTCCACATTTGACTTGCTTAAGGAAGAGACAAATTCAATTGTTAAAGACAGAGTTTCGGAAGCCCTTTCCGCTTACTCTGATCTAAATGATTTTAAGCGGAAATTGAACGATGTTGATGGCTTTTATGAAGAGCTTCTCGAAGTTGGCTCATTTTCAGGTGTTAATTCGGTAGTAGCCAAATACTCAACTAAAGAGTCAGACCCGACGAAAGCAGAACACTGGTCAGCACTTAAGGACTCTTTTAGCGAACTGCAATCATTAGCAATGACAAGTAAAGAAATTGCTGAGCGCTATGATGTTGTCGCGTTTGATGAATCTAACGACGAGAAAACGCTTGTTGAAATAGCGCTTGAGACAAACGACCAAGTTGCAATTAGTAACTTGAAAGAACTTCGTGATTCCCTAGCTCAATCTTTACCTGTAATTGATCTAAAGGAGCTTGTTTATTTAGCCTATCGGAAAGAGGGAAACCCATCAGTCAAAGCAGGTTTGAATTCATTCTTTCACTCCATTATTACCTATCAAGACCTTATATCTATCGTTCAAAATCATCGAGCTGTCTACAGTTTTTTAGGCGTGCGTGAAGGTGTTGACGCCGCTGAAGATATACAAGCTATGCATAGTGAGCTAATGAGTCTGATGCAGCAGGAGGCTCAATTAGCATTCGATAGTATTTTACTTAGTACCGATGTAGAAAACGGGGTTTCTGCCAATAGGCTATCTTACGGTTCTTCAAACGGTGCCGCGAAACTGGAAGGGCTGTTTGTCGGCCAGTATCGAGGATTTATATATATAGAAGCAAACATGGTTCCTTCATCCGTTGACCTAAATAGTGGTAAAGCTCCTATATTGAGTAAAATGGTATCAATCATCCATACCGATGACATTCTCGGATACGGCGATAATGAAGCATTAGATGAGACTCGTTATTATGTTAAGAATGGTATTGTCCAGCGCAACGCAGAAGGCGAATTAATTACATCTTTGGCAGATTTTGAGTCAGGGGCATCTGACGAGTTGTTTACGGTGCAACCCTCTCGATATACAACCCCGCTTACTTCTCTTGCGGTAGAAATTGCTCAGCAAAAAGTCATTAACCTCCAGCCTCTTGTTGAACGCTTGAACGATGGTAATGGCTATCAGGGTTCCGCCGCCAATGAGAAAAATGTCTATTTTGATCTTGGTGAACAGGCTTTAAGCGAACTTCTTGAAGAGTCGCAAAGCATTGTGTCCAGGTCTTTTAATATTACAGAGGGGGATGAGCTGAAGAATATTTTCGCTATCAGTCCGGTCACTCTTCCTCACATGAAGTACTTTCAAGATGAGCTTGAGGCATCCTATCGTTATCGCTTTAATATCGAATATTACGGCGCGATGCTCCAGTCTCTTAAGTTAGCAAGTAATTTAGATTACGAAGTAGTTCAAAACGAGATTGCCAAGGATCTGTATGACGGACAAATTGATGGCAAGCAGAATTCTGAATTTATTGAATCCTTGTCTTCGATAAATAGTCTTACGTATTTTGCAACGAGAGAGCCGTCTTCCGCATTTATCCCAGATACCACGGTGAACGTTAGTGAATTGGGCCAACTGTTAGAGCAAGAGTTTGAACTGCTTGTTGGCGAAGACTCTGATTTCGGTGAATACAATTCTTATTTGCAAAATTTAGCGTTGGTTGGAGCGGCTGGTGGTGTAGATTCTGACGGTGACGGAATGCTCGATAATGATGACCCTGACCCATCAACTCCCAATGAGATTGTCGATAATGGTTATGATGGATTGCGTTCGGTTTCTGTGCAATTCGAAGACGCTTTACTAATGCCTATAGATCAAAGTCTAGTTCTGACAATCCCAATAGAGGAAGTTCAGACAGGTGATGATGAAAAGCTAAGCTGTGCGCCTCATGACTCCCAATGTATATTGGTTGGGGATATGTCGGTTGAAATAGAGGTCGCTTCCAGCATCAACGTAGCACCTGATACGCATAATGCGACTATTTCCTCTCGTCTGTTCGATAGTGGAAGTGCGCGTTTCTTAGAACTAAAAATCGATGGATCAAAAGCGGGTTCGTATTCTGCATATGTACAGCTCACAACAGAAGCTCAGGTTAACCCTGAGACAAAAGCAGTAGAGGTCGATGAACAGCAATTCGGATTTGAACTACCTTTCACAATCTTTGATTTCTCAACACTTGAATTTAGGGTTGTAAGCGAAAATCAAGATCCTGTGACAGGCTCCGAGTTCGTTAACGCAGGCTCTAAGATCGTCCTTCAATTTAAAGCAACTGATCAAATATGCGAGCTATATCCTGTTTGCGGTGACAATAATGAAAACGTCGGAGAGTTTCTCGATCTTGACTTGATTGGTGAATCTTTTTCTGTCCAATATCAAATCAATGATGAAGAGGAAGCCAGCCCCTTCCAGCTAGCAGCTTCTGAGGGCCTTACCGGCGACTTGTCAGTTATTTCAAACCTTCAGGCAGGCCAAGCCATAAATGCGACGCTTACCTATAGCGACAAACAATCGTCCATATATTTGGGGGATATAAATGCTTCGGTCGTTGATGTCGATGCTGTAGATTTTCGAGAAAAATGCCCTGAACCGTTGTCTGGAATTGATGATGTGAACGGAGATGGCGTTATAGACGCTAATGACAATCTTCCTTGTTTTGCTGACATCTTAGCAGCAACAGATAGCAAAGCCGAAGTTTACAACTCAGACCTAGATGAGTACTGGTATTTTGACGACAGTTGGCATTTTATCATTAGAGAAAGCGGCAATAGGGATAGGTTCTTAGGTCACGTACAGCTGCCTAAAGACAAGTACAGTAATTATCAAAAAGTACAGAAGCTTTTGTTCGACTCTGAATTAAGACGGATGTATCTGGCATTTAGCGGAGGTGCGATTAGCTATTACTCCTTAACTACACAATCTGTTTCATCTTTTTATATACCTAGTGTCGAAGAAGACACTTCGAACTTTGTTCTTTTAGGTTCGAACTTATTGATACAGCCTGAGACGTCTAACTCGGCAATATTCGACTCAAACGGCGATGTGGTAAGTATTAATTTTGGTTTGACGTTTCCAGAGCCGGGTAGATTACTTACCCCTCACTTAGGAAACCTTAGTTTAACTCGATTTGCCAATGATATAGCCGTACGTTACGAAATTGAGCGCTATAGGGACGGCAGTGTTCAATCACTCGAAGGCTTGAATTCTACCGATACTGTGTCATTAGACTCTGGGCAAGGTGAATTTGGTGACACGCTAACAATCTATCTTAGTGTCAAAGCGCTAGATGAACAGTTGATAGAATATAGTTATTCCACGCATTTAATTGGGACTAATGGTTTTGTCCTAAACTCTGATTATTCAGACGATGAAAATCCGCCCCTTTTAAGTGCTGGTCAGCTTGATTTGTCAGGCGCGCACATAGCAGATCATTTGTATGTCGAATGGGCTGTAAACGATATATCTACAGATTCACTAGTATATAGTTTTACTGATAAACGATATCCGTATCTGTACGAAGCCAGTAAGCTTGAATACGGAGATGTCATTGAAGCGACTATTTACCTTAAACGCTCAGCAGATTTTTCCAGTCAGCAAGACATTCGTCTTGCCACGCTTGAAGGAGTCTTTGTAGGTGATCTTGGTAATTATATTCCTGTTTTAGATACTGAATACTGGGATGAAAATCTTCATCCGGTAGATGCAAGCGTTAAAGCACGATTGATCAGTAGTACAGAGAACGATGACTTCTACGCGGCAGCAAATTTCACACCAGTTTGGTTTATTAATGATGTTGAGGTTCCAGGAGAAAGCTCTTTTGAGTTTCCGACAAACCCAGAGACAAACATCAGGTTTGGCGACGTAATATCTGTAGAATATTCGTACAGCATAGGGCAGGAGTCCGGTCGTACTGAAACACTTAGGCTCCCCACTATCGAAACAGACTCTGAGCTAACTGAGTTTTCCATTACTCCCGTCGTTGTTGAGGAGGGCGAATCAGTGAGTCTAGATTTGTCCAAGTTCAGCGCTGTTGCGTTGGAAACGCTTGAAGCTCGTTGGTATATAAATGGTGAGCTGGATCGTTTAGTTAAAGATTTTACCTATCCTGGTGAAAAGCTAAGGTATGGTGATTTAATTCGTTTAGAGCTTGCTCCCCTTGTTGCTGAAGACAATGAGGTTCAAGACTCGTTTTCATACGAGGGTGCGAAAGCTTTTGTAGGGCTAAATATCGATAAGTTGAACGGTTCTACTGATGCTTCAAACGCTTTTGTTGACAGTGATGGCGATGGAGTTCCAAACTTTCGCGACTATTTCAGGTTTGATCAGAACTGTTCAGTGGAAGGCGAGGGTCGCCCAGATGATCTAGACTCTGATGGCCTGCCCGACCTGGTGGAACTTACAAGCGCCTATTCAACCAACCCTCATTTGCGAGACTCTGACTCTGATGGGATTAATGACTTTACTGAGAGTGAATTAAACCTCTCCCCAGTTTTACTTGATAGTGATGGCGATGGTTACTCAGATGGTTTTGAGCTCATCTGGGGTAGTGACCCAATTGATGATGCGGACCCATCAATTGGTGATGATAAGGATCATGACGGTCTAACCGATGAGTTAGAATTAGTAAATGGGACACTTGTAAATGGTAGTGACTCCGACAACGATGGACTTGAAGACGGGTTAGAATTGTTACTCGGCACTGAACCTCTTTCCGCTGATTCCGATGGCGATGGTTTATCTGATGGTGTCGAGAAGTATTTGACTTCAACAAACCCTCTTATACCAGATAGTGATGGTGATCAGCTTAGCGATGGTGTCGAAGTTGCTCTTACGCTTACCGACCCGTCAAGCTCTGATACCGATAACGATGGGGTTTTAGATCGTGAAGAGGAGTCTTCACTAGCTATTGACGATAAGACCTTATATCAGGTTTTATACCCTGATGATTTGTTAGCGTACAACAAAAATGCTTCTGAGTCTTTCGTTCCTCAGGGGACGTGTTATGCCACATGGCTAGCCAGAAATAAAGCTGATGAGATCAAAGTGAGCTTTGAACCTCAAATAGACGAATCTAGTAAGCAGGAAGTTTTATTTTTTAACGATACTTGGCCTGAAGTAATTAGATTTCAAGCTGATCAAGGAAGGTTTACCAAGGCAATCGGGAAAGGCGATATAGATGCGAGAATTACCTCCGCTAATTACGCGCGCACCAATAGTAATTTACTCTACTTAGGGTTTAGTGATGGTTCGATTTGGAGTGCTGATCTTACCCAAGCAGAGCCAAGCCTAACTCTTAGTTATCTGCTTCCCGAAAAACAAGCGGTTATTGCCTTAGTTGATCAGGGTGATTTTCTCCTGGCTTCAGTTTCTGCAGACGGCGCTAGTGAGAATATCTTTATGTTTGAAGATGCGGGGGCAGGCCAATCTCCGGTTAATGTGTCACCATTCTCAAGTAATATTCAATTGTCTTCGGCCGTGTGGCAGAACGCCGATAGCGCAGCACTATGGGGCTTTAGGAGTAATAGCAGTGAGTTGGTGCAACTTGTCGTGGATGTTCCTGGTAAGAGTTTGTCACAAACTATTTTTGAATCAGATCAAACACTCGTGTCACCCTTATATGTGAAAGAAGAGGTCGCTGGTTCAAAACTCTATATTTCGAACGGCGTTACCTTTGACACGAATGATTTAAGTTTCGAATATGACAATAGCAGTAATTTTAATCTGGGTATCTATCACCAGGATCATCATATTCAATCTATGAGCGCTAATAATGCATTACGCTTAAGTTATGGCCTTACAGGTGAGTGGAGTCTTGAGCAAAGTTATTACGGTCGTGAGCTTGTTGCTCTAATACCTACCGGGTTTAATGTTTTGGCTCTAACTCAGCCTTCAAATATTGATGAAAGCGGTTCTGCCGGCTTAAGGTTTGATGTGGTTCAAGTTGGAGATTCCGATGACAACGGCTTACCTCAATGGTGGGAGTCCTTATTTGCAGAAGGTACGCTTGCTCAGTTTTCCAACTTCGACCAGCCTGAAGAGTATGACTTTTCAACAGATTTTAATAGCATAATTGCTAGGGATTTTGATTCAGATAGCGAAGATATGGATGATGATGGCCTAAGCAATTCATTGGAACGTAGTCTAGGTAGCTGTGTTGATGTGAGTGATGAATGTCCTACGCCTTCGGACTCGGATCTAGATGGTTTATCGGATTTGTTCGAACAACAATACTCGTTTACCGACAGCCTGGGTATCGAGCATCGAGTCAGCCTGACTTCAGGTGATACCGATGCCGACGGCTTAAGTGACTATGATGAGATTATTACGATAGGCAGCTATCCCGATAACAATGATTCTGATGGCGACCTTATCTGTGATGCTCAAGAACTCGAGTTAACAGGAACAGATTTATTGAATTCAGACTCGGATGGCGATGGCTTAACAGATGGCAGAGAGCTGGGTATCGTTACATTAAATTGTGATGCTCTTTTCAAGGGGGACGTGTTCAGTGATCCTCTCAGTTTCGATTCAGACGAAGACGGCTTAAATGATAGAGAGGAGTTTTTTGCATCGACTGACCCGTTTAACCCTGATTCTGATGGTGACGGCCTTAAAGATGGCCAGGAAGTAATCTTTGGTGGCGACCCGCTTGACAGTATGTCGCGTAATGGAGTCCTGCTAGATGGTGAGATTGATAGTGATAGTGATGGCCTCTCTGACAGCTACGAGCTAAATCATAGCAATTCTAACCCAAATAATGCCGATAGCGACTCAGATGGTTTATCTGACTATGTCGAAGTTACTTTGGTTGGCTCAAACCCTAATAACATAGATACTGATGGTGATTTGATTTGTGATATTTTTGAAGATATTTACGATCAAGATGGTGAGTATCTTCAAACAGACCCTGCACTTAGCGATACTGATTCTGACGAATTAAGTGACGCATTTGAGCTTGGCTTGTCAGGCGATCCTGTATCATGTTCCGAGCTTCCTAATCTAAACCCGGTTTCAGACCCAAGGTTGTCAGACAGTGACGGTGATGGGCTTTCTGACGTTTTAGAGGTCACTTATGTCTATGACAGTTATTCAGACGATTTTCGTTTACGTAAGCCTGACGTAAACCTAACAATAGATCCGTTATTGTTAGATACAGATGGTGACTTGTTGTGTGATTTCATAGAACTTGGAGTCAGTAATCCTGCTGAAAGTGATACTGACTTCGATGGCCTGAATGATGCTACTGAACTAGGTCTTGAGTTAAGCGAAGTTCTCTGTACTCCCATTTCAATAGCAGATCAGTTAACTAGTCCTGTACTCAGCGATAGTGATAACGACGGTCTAAGCGATGGGCAGGAGATTTTGATTACGGGAACAGATCCTCTTGATACTGACTCAGATGATGATGGTATAAGAGATGGTGACGAAGATCGTGATGGCGACGGTTTGAGCGACTATGTTGAGCTTAATCTTTCCTTCACTCTTTTCGATACTGTTGATAGCGATGGCAATGAAGTTAATGATGCCCTTGATGATCAAGATGGTGATGGCTTAAGCAATATCGAAGAGTTGGGTTATGGGACGTGCATTGCCTATCAGGCTGTATCATGCCCAAGTCCAGAGGATAGCGATCAAGATGGTGTTTCAGACTTTGATGAAATTAATCGAGCTGATCAGGAAGGCACAGACCCCCTTGGTTCAGATACAGATGGCGACGAGCTTACTGATAGCGAAGAGCTAGCTATAGGTACCAATCCTCTCTTAGCAGACTCTGATCTTGATGGGATCGATGACAATGAAGAACTTACGTTATCGTTAACTGACCCACTAAATCCAGATACTGACAATGATTTTCTAGCGGATGGGCAGGATGATAGCCCCTTGCAGCCTGATAGCGACAACGATTCGTTATTAGATGGCATTGAGGTTCATATTTTAGGCACCTCGCCTGACAATAACGATAGTGATGTTGATGGGCTTAAAGATGGAGATGAAGTATGGGTCTATGGTTTCGGTCTTGATGAGTTAACGTTGCTCAAGACTGGTCGTGATCTCGATATAGACCTTAATTCAAAGAGTGGTGTTACTGGTTGGAATCCGCCTTCCAATAGCTTCGAGGGTGCTGCCTACGAATATCTCGTTACAGACGTCGCGAGAATTGTAGTCAATGATGCTGGCACTTCGCTAAACGAGCCATTTGTTGCTGAAGGTGATGAGCTTGATGCGGGTGTTGAGGTTATCGGTAAAATTCATATTCGATATATCTCTAATCCTTCTCTAGCGGATAGTGATGGTGACGGGCTTACTGATTATACCGAGCTCATGCTGATTGAGAAAACCTATGGTGATACCCGTTTTGATATTAATCCGCTCGATATCAATACAAGTTACCAGGAGCTGGAATCCAACGAAGAAAACTTTAAAGTATCTGACCCTTTAAGGGCTGATACCGATGGGGATGGCCTTAGTGATGGCGATGAAGACATAGATGATGATCTGTATGTCAACGACTTAGATCAAAATAATGAAGATTCTTCAGTTATTGTTGCAGATACTGATTTTGATGGATTGCCGGATGGTATTGAAGTGCTGCTTACCCAAAGTAATCCTGCTAAGAACGATACAGATGGAGATGGCTTGTTTGATGGCAATCAAAATAATGACACCGAATCTCGTTATGAAGTTATTTATGATTCCGCAAACCCTCCGAGATTAATTGAGAGCACAGCCTCTTGTAATGCTGATGAATATCGACTTAGTAACATAGGAAACAGTGAATATTGCGTTCAACTTTCATATATATCAGACCCGTCAAAGATAGATAGTGATGCAGACGGCGTACCTGATCGGTACGTCACGGAAAGCTCGAAAGAGATGTTTGATCATTTTCCACTTGATAGGAGTTGTCATAGATTAACTGATGGCGTAATTGATAATGATGATCCTTCTGACAGGAAGTGCTATTCCGCGTGGATGGCGGGGCAGGCCTCTATCGACCAAGTTCGCAATGGCAGCTGGGATGATATAAGTGCAGGGAGTCAAAATGTCGTAACGTTTTCCGGTAAAGGCTGGGATAGAATCATCAGATATCGAATGGGGGCTTCTGAAGATACATCGTATTATCTCCCGCATACACCGGTAAGTGGTGATGTAGTAACCGCGCTTTCAGGAAGCTTACAAAGGTTATATTTTGCAGATGACGAAGGAGCTATTTATTATCAAAATCTTGAAAGTGACAGCCCCTTGGTTCCGTTTGTTCAGCTCGCTGCTGAAGATTCAGATGTTGTACATATAAGTGGATTGGGCGATAACTTGTTTGTTTTCACGCGAAACTCCACCGCTTTAGAAGAGCGCTACAAATTGATTATGTTTGATGCTGCTGGCGCGCTGCTTGGTAGTATTGTGGACATCGAATATGATGTTTTGCCAGACAGTATTAAATTAGCCTGTCGCAATGACAGCTGCACTACTTTGGTTGATATTCTTGCAGTTGTTCGTGTAGATAATCATCCAAACAATGAAGTACTTTCAATGACCTTGGACTTATCGACGTTTGGTATTGCCTCTGATGAAATATCCACTATTTTTGAATCATCAGAGAAACCGCTTAGCGGGCCCATTCAGTTATCTGAAAATGGTGAATTGATCTACTTCGGATCTGGGCATCAACTTACTCTGGCTTCACTAGAGGTGCCGGTGGCAGGCAGTTTGTTGCATAAATCATACGGTTTAGCTGAATACTCGACGTTTTATGATCTTCATGAAGAAAACCAGCACTTCATTGCTATCGTTGACGATCCTAGTTCTTTATTTAACTCTCAAGAAACGCGGGCAGTCTATATCGAGGACAATAAGCCTACAGATGATGGCGAACCAACAAAGTATCTGATACAGCAAGCCACAGAAGATGAGCTAATGATGAAAGTCTTGCCGCAACAAGTCGCAGGCCAGAGTGACTTTGCGTTATTAAGTGTGTATGACTCGCTCGTCGATATAATGCCTATCGGTGTGACGGATCAAGATTCAGACGGGATGCCGGGAATATTCGAGATGCTTTACGGCTTGGATGATAGTGACCCAAGCGATAAGTTCAAAGACTTGGATAAGGATAATTTAACAAATATCGAAGAGTATCTGTTAAATACTAAACCTGACAATTCGGACTCTAATGATAATGGGGTTTCAGATTTTCAGGAAGCGTATTTGAATTAAAGATGAAGGCTAAGGGTGATTATGTTCCGCTCTTAGCCTTATGGTAAGTAGCCGTTTTTGGCTTGCCTAGCTTAGTTGTTTGAAAGCGCGATATCTAATTAAAGTGATGCAGTGCAGAGCTCGGAATATCAGTGATAATACTATGAACGCCCATTGCTTTTAGGGTTTCCATTCTTTCAATACTATTCACCGTCCAACATGATACCTCAAGCCCATAAGATTTTGCGTTTCTCAATAAGGTTGGGCTAATCAACCTGTTGTTGATGACCAGTAGCTTGCAATCGAGCGATACAGCGGTCTTCAATGGCCTGCGATACCGGTATTCTGCGACATAGCCGGTGTCTATTTCTGGCGATAATCGGTTTATTTCATGTAGAATCCAGCGGCTGGCAGAAGTAACCGTTGCCTTATCATAAAGATTATTGCTGCGAAAAAAATCTTGTAATCGCTTTACAATTAGTTTCAATACATGCCGATGATCGTTCTTTACTTCAAATTGCCAGCTTCGAGTATTTGGTACGCTATCTACCACTTCTTGTAGGTGTGGAATGTAACAGGGAGAGTGCCAGCCTGGTGTATTATGTCGGGAATCAACTTTGCTTAGAAAAGAATAGGGATAATGAGCTATCTTGCCTTGCAGGTTGCTTGTGCGTGACAAATTTCGGTCGTGATAGACTACCAACTCTCCATCTGAAGATAATTGAATGTCTAACTCGAAATCCAAACAGCCATTTGATTGAGCATGAATAAAGCCCGTTACAGTGTTTTCCGGCGCTTCGTTCCGAGCACCTCTATGTCCGATAATTATCATTTATGACGTCCGTTCTAAAACTAAGTGCTATATATTACTAGCTTCGTGTTTCGCTTTGATGAACAGGGTGTGAGGTATATAAATCAAATCACTGACCTTTCTGATCAGGTGCTCTTCATAACGATCAATATCGCTATCAGCGTAAGCAATTTTCCACATCGCAAGAATTAAGCGATATTTTGAGTCGCTATCAAACTTTTTATTTATAAGGTCGGTATGTTCCCAAAGCGAGGTGGCAGAGCGAGATAGTTCGCGCGCTTCACGGATTAAAGCGTCAGTGTCACTGATTGAAAGCTGAAACGCAGATGCACAATGCTCTTGAAGTACCAGCCACTCAGACTCGGTTTGTTTATGGTCCGCATTAATAACCTCAATTAATAATGCGGTAGCAACTGTAGAAATGTCAGTTTCAGATAGTGCTTGGTCTTGATTTGATTGTGTTATTTTGGCAATTAAACGCTGAATCATTCTGGGTGGTCTCTGAGCAAGCCTTCTAAGGCTACTTGGTCAATAGCAAATTTTCTGATGCCTTCAGCTAGTTTTTCAGTTGCCATTGGAGATTGGTTCATATTCCAGCGAAAGCTTGCTTGATCAGTTACTAAACCTTGTGTCGAAGTCGAATTTGGTACAATCAGCTTTCGTTCGAGGCTACCATTGTCACAAGATAGTTGTTTCAGTAGTTCCGGGCTAATGGTAAGCCGGTCACAGCCAGCTAGTTGCTCAATTTCATCAGTATTTCTAAAGCTTGCACCCATTACAACAGTGCTAAAGCCGTGTTGTTTATAATAATTATAAATTTCTGAAACCGAAATGACGCCAGGGTCTTCATGCGGAAGATATTGGTCTTTGTCGGTGTTTGCTTTATACCAGTCAAGTATGCGACCTACGAAGGGTGAAATTAAGAAGGCGCCAGACTCTGCAGCTGCTTTAGCTTGCACAAAGTCAAACAATAAGGTTAAGTTGCAATTGATGCCTTCTTTCTCCAGCTGCTCAGCCGCTTTAATTCCTTCCCATGTGGAGGCTATCTTGATAAGAATTCTACTCTTACTAACGCCGCTATCCTCATAAAGTTGAATCAAGGACTTAGCTTTGGCTACTGTGGCAGGGGTATCAAAGGAAAGGCGAGCATCTACTTCAGTGGAAACTCTGCCTGGAACGACTTTTGATATTTCGGTACCAATTGATACTGCTAGGTGGTCGCATGCCAAAGAAAGCTGCTCTTGGTCACTCTTGCCCTGGCTAGATCCATAGTTAATTGCGTTGTCAATTAAGGGGCGGTATTGAGGGAGGGGGGCAGCCTTAAGTATTAATGATGGGTTAGTTGTTGCGTCTTGTGGCTGCCATTTTTTTATCGCGTCAATGTCACCTGTATCTGCGACTACGGTAGTGTACTGTCTTAACTGTTCTAATTTACTTGCCATTGATTTCTGATTTCCTTTTTGTATTCCATATCTATAAACGATAGCAGCTTTTTAGCTTAAGAATATGACAATCCCAATCATTTTTCAGGCACAAGAGAAAGCGCCTGTTCTAGCGTTTTAAGATCGGCTCCATCTTTGTATGCGTTTTCACTTAAATACCGGCGAAATTGTTTGCCACCGGATTGTCCATGAAAGAGGCCTAATAAATGGCGAGTAATGTAATGAAGCTTTTGACCCCCTTTAAGCTGTGTTTCAATGTAAGGCATCATGTCGTGAATAATGTCGTGACGGCTTTTACCATGGGGTTTTGCTCCAAACAATTGTTCGTCGACGCTAGAAAGTAACCATGGGTGCTGGTAGGCTTCGCGTCCAACCATTACTCCATCAACTAGCTTAAGGTGTTGCTTGCACGAATCGATAGACTTTATTCCGCCGTTAATAATGATTTCAAGGTCCTTAAATTCCTTTTTTAGGCGATAGACATATTCATACTTTAGAGGTGGGATTTCTCTGTTTTCTTTTGGACTTAAGCCATCAAGAATGGCGATACGCGCATGAACGATAAAAGTTTTACATCCGTCCTCAGCGATTTTCGATACGAAATCACGAACAAACTCATAGCTATCATGTTCATCTATTCCAATTCGATGCTTAACAGTGATCGGGATGTCTACAGTATTTTTCATCGCAGAAATACATTGCTTAACGAGGTCAGCGTGAGCCATTAAGCAAGCGCCAATCATGTTATTTTGCACTCTGTCGCTTGGGCAGCCAACGTTTAAATTGATCTCGTCATAGCCAAATTGAGCGGCAATTTCTGCGCATCGTGATAACTCGGACGGCTTACTCCCACCAAGCTGAAGTGCAATAGGGTGTTCTTCATTGTTATACCTGAGAAATCGATCAGCACCCCCATGGATAATTGCGCCAGTAGTCACCATTTCGGTATAAAGAAGGGTATGTTTTGAAAGTAGGCGTGCCATATAGCGATAGTGGCGATCAGTCCAATCCATCATCGGGGCGACTGAAAACTTGCGGCTAGGCTCAATAGCTGGTGAACTATTTTTCTGTGATGGCTCTGAGTTGTTAATCATAAGGGTCGAAAAGAAGAAATTTGGAATCTACGGTTAATTAAACCAAGTTTAACACACTCTAAGTCACTAATTTTTATTAGTTGTTTGATAAATCTTTAAAGAAATGTGTTCAATATCATGATTGTTGCTTTGATATACAC
>NZ_LWGJ01001505.1:0-521 GCF_001635845.1 Oleiphilus sp. HI0132
CCATTCCAGAAAATCTGCTACGAAACAGGTAAAGAGGCGATAACAAAATTTCAAGTTATTGAGCGCTACCTGAACCCTGACTTGACCAAGGTAACATTCACACCATTGACAGGACGAACCCATCAACTGCGAATTCATAGCCGCGAAATCTTACACCCTATTATTGGCTGTGACTTATATGCAACAGAGCGTAGTAAAGCAATGGCTGACCGCCTAATGCTACATGCAACAACATTGGAGTTTGTACACCCTATTTCAGGAACACAAATAAAGGGCTTATGCCCCTCTCCATTTTAGCCGATACTAAACGCTGGAATGATATTCATTAACTCTACTCTTTCCCTTGAGTTAGTGCCGCTCCCCACAAGCAAAAAGTATGAGAAAAATCACTTTTCACTATTAAAAAAAATGAACATTCCCGTCTCACCCTCTAAGCTAGACCCTCATCAAAGCAAAGGAAAATTCTGTCCCGGTATTTAACTGAGATCTGACGCTAATGATACTGTCATGCAATTCAAGTA
>NZ_LWGJ01001506.1:0-1837 GCF_001635845.1 Oleiphilus sp. HI0132
TATAGATGAGCTACAGCTTGTTCGGCACCGCGCTGCAAATGATGCTTACATACTTCATAAAACCTGGCAGAAATTAGGAGCCAAGCTTAAATGAAATTATTAAGAAATACGCTCACAGGCCTTTCCGCACTATCGGTACTCGCGGCCTGTACACCGACCTTCCAAACAACCGAGCAGCTATGCCAAGCCCATCTGCCAACAAGGCAGATAGTTCAAAACCAAAGCTACGAAGTACTCGCAAATGAAAAAAATAGCGAATACAAACTTTACCTTGAGGACTTCATTAATAGCTTTAAAGGCCTGCAATCTAAATCTATTGACGCAAGTGGTAACCCAATTTTATCTGACCTTTCAGCTGACGAGGAAGCCGTCCGCGACTTTATATTGCAACAGATCAGCGCAGATATGAACTACACACTAAATGACGAGGGAACCGTAGAATCAGCAAACAATCCCCTAGATTTTATGGAAAGCCTTATTGCTGCCATCGACAGCGAAAAACTTGTTCAAACATTCGTCGAAGCTAAGGAGCAAATGTCCTCCGCAATCAGCAGCGATGACGGACACTGCACCTACAGCAATGATCAGATAGAGTTTCTCCGTGAAGATGACTCATTCAATATTCTAGATCAGTTTAGCGCCTCATTGGACCTGACTTACATCCCTTCAGCCTTTGTCGAAATAGATAATAAGGTTGATCAAACTGTTCTAATAGCTTTCGACCAAGATCCGACTGTGGAAACAGATGATGAAATTCAATTTGCCGCTCTGGACCGTATCGCTCCTGAAAATTTCAAAGAGTCCGGATTCAGTGAAGCGAAAGTAAGGCAGATCAAGGTAATCCATCAAGAACCACCCCAAATTCTTACTGTCGACGAAGACTACCTGGAGTCAAAATATGGCACTCTGGGGTACGCCCTATTAAATCAAACATGCCTCGATGATGATGAAGAAAATGTCGTCACATGCCCTGACGGCTCGATTACCAAAGAAATCGAGCACCCTGCTTGCTTCGACCTTATTGACGATGATGGTGACTCACTAACAGAGCACGATGAAGCCGACGAGCGCAATACTGTCATCTCCAACTCATTCACAATTGGCGATGGCAGTAATGATGCGCTGACAGACTTGCAGCGCTTAAAAGTAGAGGTAGACTACCCTAATGCAGAAATTCGCGTCTATGTATCGAAGTTCAGTACTGCCATCTACAAAGCTTTAGAAGATGATAGAGAAACAGAAATACCTCAGGGCGACGACAACCCCAACCCGACACGCGAGCAACTCATCTACAATCCAACGAGCTGTGAAAGTTACAATGTTTCGAAAGACCTTTTTGAGCTGCAAAGTGAAGAAGATCAGGAAAATAACGTCGCTGTCCCCGCGAACAGTTATGAAGACCCTGGCTATGAGTATATTGCCCAGACAGATGAAGATGGAGAGCCACTCTTAGACGAGGATGACAACGTCATTTACACATCGCCCACACCGCTGTTTATCTTTCAGGGAACGGCTATTCGTGAGCAAAAGTAATTGTTTTTGTGAATCAGGGTAAGTTTTACACTTACCCTAAATCACCTTCGCTTTCAGCTTAGAGATTCTTGCGGGTCGATGCTGATCAATCATTGAAATAAGTTGCATATTTCGCTCAATAGAATCTCTCAATTGCTTAACTAAACCCAGGTCAGGAAACGCACCCTCATTAGCTGCTACAATCTTTTTCTTCGTTTCTATTATTTCCCGCTCTAAACGCTGTCGCTGATTATCAAGCGTGGTCAAACGCAATGTTCTCATAGTCTGAGCCTCTATATTCCTGAAAGAACTATCAGTATAGGCA
>NZ_LWGJ01001507.1:0-1900 GCF_001635845.1 Oleiphilus sp. HI0132
CTTGTTCAACCATGTCTAGCTCGGTCGTCATGTGATCGGCGACTCGATCACCTACTGATTGGTAGTAGCCGTCATTTAGAGCTTCTTTCAAACAATCCAATTCTGAAAGAATACCAACCAGCTTCCCTTCATTATCTATTACCGGTGCGCCCGAACGGCCTTTTTTTACCAGAGTTCTTAAAGCCGTAATAACGCTGTCTTCAGGTTTGAAGGATAAAACATTTGGGCTCATATAATCTTTTATTTTTACGGAATGCACGTCACTTGCTCCTTATTCTGTACAGACTGGGTCATGGCATGAAGCCGATTTAGACACCGTTGTAAGATACACTATGGAGGATATCTGGGGAAAATCAAGCAAGCGGGTGCTTCATTAGGGTGAGTTTTCGTCCTTGTCGAAGATAGCGACGAAGAGATTCAGCGATATAAGGAGGAGCCTGTTCTATATTCTGAAGCTGAAAGCCAATTTGAGCATAAAAGTCTTTAAGCCACTCAAAAGGAAAGCACCAGCACTCGCGATTTGTCAGGTGTGGTTTTAGTTCGGTAAGTAGCCTGCTTCCTATGCCTTGCCGCTGCTCGGATGGAACCACGACCATGCTGCGTAGAATCAGATATTGATCGCTCTTGACCAGGCGAACAGCCGCAACGATTTTATTGTTTGAGTTGTTATTTCTAAGGATGTAAACCTCGTCTTCTTTACCGACGTGGGAATGGTAGTTCGCTTGTTTATAGAATTGCTTGGCGAGAGGAAAGCGAGGCGGGTCGAGTCGTTCCAGGGCGAAATTATTGTGGCTTAAGTCAGACATTTTACCAGCGTTTTTTTCTATCTAGGTCGCTCTCTTTTGCTTCAACCCATTCAGCACCGTCTTTGGTGATTTCCTTTTTCCAGAAAGGCGCGTCGGACTTTAAGTAGTCCATAATAAACTCACAGGCCGCAAAAGCATCTGCTCTATGTGCAGAGCTTACGCCAACGAAGACAATTTGTTCGCTCAAGTGCAAAGGGCCAACGCGGTGAATGACTCTCGCTTCAAGTATCTGCCAACGTTCAGCTGCTTGTTGAATGATTTTCTGTAAGCACTGCTCTGTCATGCCAGGGTAGTGCTCCAGGAACATGCCATTTACATTAGGGCGATCTCCGAATTCCCGAACCAAGCCTGAAAACGTGCAGATCGCGCCAGTTGCTAGGGCGTGGTTGTTCCGTAGAGTCTGGTACTCATTTTCTATTGAGAAATCTTCTTGCTGAACGCTGACAGATATTTTCATACTAACCGCCTGTTACCGGGGGATAAAATGCTACTTCATCTCCTACTTTAACAGCAGTACTTGCATCGGCGATATCCTGATTGACTGAAATAATGATCCGTTCGTTAGCAAGCGCGCTTAACCAGGGTTCGCCCCGTGACTGAAGCTTGGATTTGATATCGCCAGTCGTCTGGATGCCGTCGATCTCGGTCCATTGTTCGCTATCGCAGTCGAGCTGCTCTCGCAAGCTGGCAAAAAAAAGGATATTCATAAGGTCGTCTCGTAACTTAATAATGCTTGCTATACCGGCAAAGAAAAAATGCTAGGGAAAGGTATAAACTCGACAGAATCCCCTGCTTTTGGTTGAGTGTGTTCTTTAATCACAGCGAAACCCTCCGCCCAGCTTGCAGAGCTTAGCATACCAGAGCTTTGGTTCGGGTGACGAATCAGACGATTGCCTTGGCTTCGCTGAACTCTCAGAAATTCTCTTCTGGGGCCGGACTTTTTAATATCGAAGTCTAGGGCAAGAGAGTAACTTTGAGGTTTAGTGTCGCTAATACCTTGCTATGGAGTAAGAAAGGGCGAGCCAATACCGAAAAGGTAACAAATACTGCGCCTGGATTTCCGGGCAAACCGAGTACTGGTGTTTCGCCAATTT
>NZ_LWGJ01001508.1:0-1457 GCF_001635845.1 Oleiphilus sp. HI0132
TCCAGTACATAGAAGCACCTAACGCTGAGCAGACTATCGAATCAATATTGAGTAACGAACCCCGATGGCAAACCAGTACCCAGCAAATATTTAACCGGGGGTATAGTAATTCAGACTGGTGGCTTAAATTTGACGTAATAAATATTGGAAGCGACAGCCAGTTTTACCTAGAATTTGATTACCCTGTTCTCGATTATCTAGATGTCTATCTAGTTGCAAAAAATCAAATAATCGAAAAACACTTTATGGGAGACAAACTTAGTTTTTCGGAGCGCCCACTTAAGCACCGCTTATTTATACTCCCCCTTGACCTGCCTTCGTCACAAAACATAAGGGTTTACGTTAGAGCCAAATCCTCAAGTTCACTGCAAGTCCCCATTAAGTTATGGCGCCCTGAAGCTCACCGACAAGCAGATAGCGCAACCAATCTCGTTCATGGCGTGTATATGGGAGGCATACTAGTAATCGCCATCTACAACCTCTTGGTATATCTGACCCTTCGAGACAAAGTGTATCTAATTTATGTCAGCTATATTTGTAGCATGTTAATGTTCTTGGCCAGTTTGAACGGTTGGTCTTTTCAATATTTGTGGCCGGAAAGCACTTCCTGGAACGATACGTCCACGGTCATATTCCTGAATGGCGTTCTACTTTTCGCAGTACTTTTTGCTAAGTACTTCCTAAAACTTAGCGAACTAAAAAACCAGCTGTCCCTACAGGCAAATGTTTTGTCGGCTATTTGTTTGGCAGCTATGCTCTGTTACCTATGGTTTCCCTACAATTATTCAATTGTTTTTCTTATACCCTATGCTGCCTTTAGCTGCTTATGGGCACTGTCAGTTGGCGTATATGCTTGGTACGTGGGTCAAAAGTCCGCTGGTTTGTATGTCATATCCTGGACAGGGCTGTTAGTCGGTGGAATTTTATTAGCACTCAGTAAGTTCCAAATCATTCCCAGAAACATTATCACTGACCAATCAGTTCAGCTCGGTTCTTTGCTAGAAGCAATGTTACTTTCTTTTGCTCTTGCTCAGCGAATCAATCATGAACGCTCTGGAAGGATTGAAGCTCAGGAGCACGCTTTAGCAGTTCAAAAACAAGCGAACGATGAATTAGAAGAAAATGTCGCAGCACGAACCAAGGAGCTGGAAATAGTGAATCAACGCCTAAAAGAGCTTAGCGACACTGACCAACTAACCGGCATTAAGAATCGCCGTTATCTTGATCAATATGTTGATCAGGAGATCATCCGAGCAAGACGATACCAGCACCCCGTTTCAATACTACTCATTGATATCGATCATTTTAAAGCTGTAAACGACAACTTTGGCCATTTGGTTGGTGATATTTGTATACAGGCCGTTGCTACTGAGCTCTCAACACAATTGCGCTTTCCTACCGACCTAGCCGCTCGATATGGCGGAGAAGAGTTTTGCATCGTGTTACCTCAAACGGGG
>NZ_LWGJ01001509.1:0-1860 GCF_001635845.1 Oleiphilus sp. HI0132
CCCACCTATTGAGTAAGAAAAATCTAGGCTGGCTTGGCAATTTGATTTAGGGAAGTGCTACCGTGAAGACTCCCCCTCCGTGTCTGCCTCCATTTGATAACTTGATAGACCCTTGCTTGTCATTTTGTGTGTGAAGTTTAGTGACCATTTCAGCAAAATATATTCCCAGGCTGGTGCTGCCAGTTTGAAAGTTAATGTTATTTATTACTTCTCCTGGTGAGGCTTGCAATAGCTCGTCAGGATAACCGATTCCATCATCATGTATTTCTATAATCAGGTCATCATCTTTGATGTAGGCGACGATTTCAATGATCGATTTGGTATAGCGTGAAGCATTATTTAGCGCGTTATTAAGAACGCCCAAAATTACCTCCCTATCAAAATACCAAGATATATTTGGATCACAGGTGATTTCGAGTTCAATATTTTTATCTTTGAGCATTGGCGAATAGTGTGCGGATTGCTCGTCCAGGATGTCGTGAACAAAGCACTCATCGATATGTAATGATAGCATTTCATTCTGCAGGCGATATAAGCCAAGTAGCTGTACAAGGTAGCTATTTACACGTTCAGCCTCATATTTTACGACAGTCGTATTGTTTCTTTGTTGCCACTCTTCAGGCAGTTCTTCGCACATCTGATCTACGGAGTGTAGTAGCATGCTGAGCGAATTTTTCATGTCGTGGACAGCTGAGGCGATAATCATCGAGAAATCGGGTTGTTTGTCTTTACTCATGATACTGTACTCGTTCAATTTTGTTTTTTGGATTGAAGTTCTGCTACTTGCTTCTCGAGGTGTTTAAGCCTTCGGTATTGGTTATGCTGTTCGGGTATGTTGTTTATTTTTTCAAGGGACTGCTCTGCAAGCTTTAATAAGCTATGGTCAGCAGTTTCTTTAAATAGCTTCGTTACAACTTGAGCTAGATTAAGATTCAAGGCTGCGTGTCTTGGTGTATGCTTGAGCGCTTCTTTGAATGCTTCAGCAGCTTGTGCAAGTTGGCCTTGTTCAAACTGCTCAATACCTGATTTATTAAGGCGTTTTGCTTGCTTTTTGGCCACTAAGCTTTCGGGTTCGTCAAGCTGGCTTTCAATTTGCGCTAGCGCTTCGGGGTCGTTACTGAATCGCTCAGCGAGTGTGATTAAGAGTTTCTCGGCACGTTCAAGCTCGTTTAAGGAGTAGAGTGTCTTTGCTAGCTCGATGCCAATTTCCGCTGAGAGCTTCTCTTCTTCAATCATGCACTCTGCTTGATGAAGTTTTTCCTGTGCTGCTTCGGCATTGTTCTGACCATTAAATACTCGAGCCTCGATAAGCGTTGCATTGAGGCAGGCCTGTTCGTCAGTCGAAAATTTATGTGTTAATTCGTTTAGAACTTGTATCGCTTCGTCCGCATGTGTTTTGCCAGAATCACTAAGGTCTCCCGATGACCTTTCGGATAAGCAGCGGCCAAGGTTTAGGTAGTTGTCAGCTTTTTCATGTATTGAGTGTTCGCCATATCGAATAGCTTTCCTGTATGCCTCTGTTGCGCTTTCAATGTCTTGATTCTTTTGACATAGCTTGCCTAGTTTCTCATGACGTAGAATTACTCTGGGCGACATTTCAACTGCTGACTCAAGTGATTCTTGTGCTTTCTGTGGTTGATTCAGTTTCTCGTAGCAAGCTGCGAGACCGTCATATGCTTCAACCATGTAGGGGTTAAGTTTAAGTGCCGCCTTAAAGTTCTCCAGGGCAGGTGAGTAGTCTTGATTTGCTAATTGAGCTTGCGCCAGCCCTAGCGATGCCCACGGTATTTCGCGCTTTGCGATAATTGACTCATACAGCCTGATTGCGCTTTGTGTGTCGCCAATTTGTAGGTAAAGTTG
>NZ_LWGJ01001510.1:0-1885 GCF_001635845.1 Oleiphilus sp. HI0132
CTAGATACAGGCTACCAAACATTCTGACCAGACCTAAAGCATAAGTGTATTCTTCACTCTCATTGAGGAGGTTAACGAAGGATAAAATATCACTTTGGCCGCTTGAGGCATACAGGTAAGAAACTTGCCTTCTCCAGCTATAGGCCTGACCAACCATAATATGGGCCTCCTCATAAATCTTATCAACTCTTCCCGCCTCACTTCCACGAATAAAGCCGTCCTTTTCAAACTTATCCTTAAGGCTTAGTAAGTACTTACTACTAACTTTAGAATTTAACTTTTGGCTTAGATCCATAATACGACCATATGCCCGCTTCTTAACACTATCGAGCCTTGAAACCAAGAAAGAGTCACTCTTCCGAGATATAACAACAGTCATATCTCGTATCGTTTCCAAGTCTTCGATAAGTTCTGTTGATTGGCGAAGGTAGTTAAAACCAGAGCGTGTGTGCTGAGCCTGCTCTAGTTGCTGATGAGCACTAACTGCCAACTGCACTGCGAACAGAGCCAAGGGGATCGCGAAAACCGATGAGATCAACATAAACTTACCACGGTAAGTTAATCGATTCATCAGCAAAAATATCGGTTGAATCAGCTTATTCATAGCGAAAAGAAACTGCTTGTTAAGGGCCTTCAATAAGTGTAACAGCATAATTCTGTTTTTCTCTTTCACAACAATATCGTGTAGAAAATCTTTTCCAAAAAGATTATTCTTCAATGAAAAGGGTAAGGTGCTGATACAAGCAGCTTCAATAAGGAAACGTATGCTAGGTCGTAGGTCAAAAACTTTGAGTTTGTTCGGCAAATTGAAGCTGGCTAAGCTTTGTATTTTCGTCTTTCTTTTCGGCAGTTCCGAGCTCAGCCTTGCTCGTGACAAGCACTATATGATTGTCGGTACCGGTGGTGTCACCGGAGTGTATTATCCAACAGGCGGCGCAGTATGCAGGATGATCAATCGTCAACGTTCCGAGCACGGTATACGCTGTGGCGTTGAAAGCACCCAGGGATCATTGTACAACTTACGAAAAGTCAGAGAACTGGACTTGGATATGGCAGTTGTTCAGTCCGACTGGCAATATCACGCAGTACAAGGCAGTGAAGTATTTTCCTCAGAAGGCAGAGACCCAGCGTTACGCTCAGTATTTTCTATTTACTCCGAGCCATTTACTGTCGTCGCACGAAAAGATTCGGGCATCCAAACTTTAAATGACCTGAAAGGTAAACGAATTAATATAGGTAATAAAGGCTCTGGTCATCGTGCCACTATGGAAATTCTCATGCAGGCACTCGGCTGGGGAAGCAGCCTTTTTTCACAAGTATCTGAACTCAGCTCCTCAGATCAATCAAAAGCACTATGCGACAAGCAGTTTGATGCCATGATTTTTATGGCTGGGCATCCTAGCGCCTCGATTAAAGCTGCGACCTCAGATTGCGATAGCATTCTTATTGATGTTGAAGGTTCCGAAGTTAATCAGCTAGTCACTGACAACGCATATTATCACGAAGTCACCATTCCGGCTGGTATGTACCGAGGCAACCCAAATGAAATAAAATCATTTGGCGTAGGTGCGACACTAGTAAGCTCTAAAGATACACCCGACGAGGTTATCTACCAGTTAACCAAGTCAGTATTTGAAAATTTCCTCGAGTTTAAAAAACTTCACCCTGCATTCCATGCTCTCGATAAGACCAAAATGGTTAAAGAAGGCTTATCAGCCCCCTTACATGCCGGAGCAGTTCGCTACTACAAAGAAGTAGGTTTGTTGAATTAGTCAGCTGCCAATATTCTTTCAGTTGTTCTGTGGCCCACTAGAGGGTTAGCACAAGCTTAATCAAGCGCGAAGAAAAAACCTCTGCAAGAGATTAAGACCAGAAACAAAAAAGC
>NZ_LWGJ01001511.1:0-1553 GCF_001635845.1 Oleiphilus sp. HI0132
CGGGGTTTGATCTTGGGGTGCGTCCGATCGGGCTCTGATTAATATCGATCACTTTGTCGAAAAAGTGCATGCCGTGAATGGCTTCGTGCTCTGCTGCATTTAAGGTCGTGGCATTATTTAGTTCAGTCGCCGCTAAGGGGTAAAGCGTTGAGTTGATCAGGGTTGACTTACCAGAGCCTGAAACACCAGTAATGCAGGTAAATAAGCCAACTGGAATTTCAAGTGTAACGTTTTCAAGGTTATTTCCCTTGGCGCCTTGCAGAATGAGTTGTTTGTTCTTATTTGGTTTATGGCGTTCATCCGGGATTTCAATTCGTTTGCTGCCACACAGATATTGGCCGGTTAGGGATGCAGGGTTGGACATAACTTCATCAGGTGTACCTTCGGCGACGATCTCGCCACCATGTATTCCAGCCCCCGGGCCGATATCAATGACGTGATCGGCAAGTCTGATAGCATCTTCGTCGTGTTCAACAACGATTACAGTATTGCCTAGCTCTTTGAGATGAGTGAGCGTTTTTAAGAGGCGGTCATTGTCCCGTTGGTGAAGTCCGATCGATGGTTCATCCAGAATATACATGACGCCCACAAGCCCGGCGCCAATCTGGCTTGCTAGCCGTATTCTTTGGGCTTCGCCGCCGGATAATGTGTCGGCACTACGTTCCAGATTTAGATAATCTAGGCCTACGTTCACTAGAAACTCCAATCGTAAGCGGATCTCTTTTAGAATCTTGTCAGCTATTTCTCCTCGTTGACCGCTAAGTTCTAGGTTTTCGAAATAATCCAAAGCAGTACCAATGGGGAGCTTGGCTAAGTCGGGTAGTGAGTCTTTGTTTATGTAAACATGCCGCGATGCTTGTTTTAATCGAGTGCCATGGCAGCTTGGACAAGGTTGATTGTTCAGGTACTTAGCAAGGTCTTCCCGAACCATATTTGATTCAGTTTCTCTATAGCGTCTTTCGATGTTAGGAATGACACCTTCAAAAACGTGCGAGCGTTGTACGCTGTCGCCACGGCTATTGACATAGGTGAACGATATTTCTTCATCCTGGCTTCCGTAGAGGAGGGTTTGTTTAAAACTATCAGGTAGCTCCTCATAGGTACTAGAGATGTCGACATTATAGTGTTCGGCCACATTACTTAAGAGTTGAAAGTAGTAGATCGTGCGTCGATCCCAGCCCCTAATCGCGCCTTCTGCAAGTGTTAGGCTGGGGTTGTGTACGATTCTATCAGGATCAAAAAACTGATTAACGCCTAAGCCATCGCAGGAGCCACAAGCACCGGCAGGATTATTGAAAGAGAACATGCGAGGCTCAAGCTCGCTAATTGCATAACCGCAATGGGGGCAAGCAAATCGTGAAGAGAAGATGATCTCTTCTAGGTCATCGTCTTCACCCATTGGGGCAACAACTGCAATGCCGTCGGTTAGGGCAAGGCATGTCTCAAAGGATTCTGCGATACGTTGTTGGATATCGCTGCGAACCTTAAAGCGATCAACAACTACTTCAATAGTGTGTTTCTTGTTCTTCTCGAGCTTGGGCGTGTCATCAAGA
>NZ_LWGJ01001512.1:0-1428 GCF_001635845.1 Oleiphilus sp. HI0132
GAACCCTAAGAAGTATAAAGACGTAGACGACATAAAAGTTTTGTTTATGGATAAAGGCATAAAGTCTGAAGACTTTGATAAGGTATTTGAGGCCAGTGGGTTTAGAAAGATTTCCAAGATAGATGAGGCGATCAAAAAAGCTCAAGACAAGATCAAGAAGTTGCGTATTACAGGTGTACCGGCTTTGATTGTTAATGGCAAATACAAAATCGGTGTTCGTGACGCAGGCAGCTTTGGCAATATGGTAAAGATTGCGAATTATCTGGTTAATAAAGAACGAGAAGCTAAGAAGAACTAGTGCCGGATTTGTCGTTTTTAAGAATGGGGTGATGAGCCCCATTTTTTTTGCCTTGAGAAAATCATAAGGGCCGCTTATGCTGTTGTTAAGGCCGATTAATGTGGTAATGAATAGTCGTCGTGAAACAGGGTAATTCTAGTTTATGTATCAACGAATCAAACATCGTATCAGTGAACTGATTACGCCGATCAATGAGTCGCTACAAAACGCAGCATCGCAACAGGTGCACCCTGAAGAACTGAAAAAGACCCCGTTTCTTGAAACAGACAAAACGATTCGACTATTAACCTTCAATATTCAAGTGGGTATTTCCACCTCTTCCTACCGTCACTATCTGACACGTAGTTGGCAGCACGTTTTGCCTCACAAAAAGCGGCAAGACAATCTGGATAAAATTGCTGAGCTGATTAGTCAGTACGATATGGTGGCTTTGCAGGAGGTCGATGGCGGTAGCTTGCGCAGCGGATTTATTAATCAGGTCGAATACCTTGCGAGTAATGCAGGTTTGCCGTTTTGGTATCAGCAGTTAAATAGAAATTTTGGTCCTGTAGCAAAGCATAGTAATGGCTTGTTAAGTCGTTTCCGGCCAATCAAGGTTGAAGAGCATCGCTTGCCTGGCTTAATACCTGGCCGAGGCGTGATTGTTGCCGAGTACGGAAAAGAGGAAGATCCGATCGTATTGGTGATTATGCACTTGTCGCTCAGCGATAGTGCCCAAAAACAGCAGCTACGTTTTGTTCGGGATTTGGTTGATGACTATAACCATGTGGTGTTGATGGGCGACATGAATACCCATGCCGAGAAAATACTGCATGACTCTCCGCTAAAAGGAGCCGGCTTGGTGACTTTGCCGGGCGTATCTCATTCATTTCCTAGCTGGCGCCCTGAAAAGGCCTTAGATCATATTCTGGTGAGTCGTAGCCTATTGGTTAAGAGGGCGGGCGTGGTAACGTTTCCGGTATCTGACCATTTACCCATCGAATTAGAGGTAAAACTACCCAAAGGCTATTAGCTTGAAACTTTGAAAATATAGACATAGACAGGCACAAAAAACCCGACAATAAAGTCGGGCTTTTCAATGGAAGCAATAAGCTGCCTACCTCGAAAGGTAGAAAATCTTACTTGATTTT
>NZ_LWGJ01001513.1:0-599 GCF_001635845.1 Oleiphilus sp. HI0132
ATTGAGTAGTGTGTCGTAGCAGATGGCAGGATTAATCCCACAAGATTTTATAGAAGACCTCGTCGCGCGAGTGCCTATCGCCGAAGTTGTGGGTTCGCGCGTACAGCTTAAAAAAGCGGGTACTGCACTGAAGGCCTGTTGTCCTTTCCATCAAGAAAAAACACCCTCTTTTCACGTTAACGCTCAAAAGAACTTCTACCACTGCTTTGGTTGTGGCGCGAGTGGTAACAGTATTAACTTCCTGCGCGAACACGATAACCTGGATTTTAATGAAGCGGTTGAAGAGCTGGCGAAGATCGCTGGCATCGAGGTGCCGAGAGACGAAAAAGTCCAAAAGGTATACAGCCTTCAAGCAAAGTTGTGGGAAGCTTTAGAGTACGCAAATCTGAAATACAGGGATGCGCTAAAGTCTCATGCCAATAAATCGCGTGCTCAGGACTACCTGAAAAGGCGTGGCTTGTCGGACGAAGTGATTGAGCGCTTCGCTATCGGCTTTGCACCGGCCGAGCGGGATTTTCTGAGTGCTAAAGCCGCCCCAGAAACCTTAAAGTCACTCATTCAGACCAAAACCGTTCTCGATAAGTACGACAACCCCTTTG
>NZ_LWGJ01001514.1:0-30059 GCF_001635845.1 Oleiphilus sp. HI0132
ACATTGTTTTAGTATTCTAATATTAGAATCAAATGCCGGAGAACCAATGAGCATTGTAGAAACTCATGTGCCAAGCCCGCTATTTTTTACCGACGCGGCGGCGAGTAAAGTTAAACAGCTGGTTGAGGAGGAAGAAAATCCTGCTCTTAAGCTACGCGTTTATGTGACTGGCGGTGGTTGCTCGGGTTTTCAATATGGCTTCACTTTTGATGAAGACCTTTCAGAAGATGATACGGTTGTTAGCAAGCAGGGTGTAGACCTGGTTGTCGACGCCATGAGTTATCAATACCTCGTCGGAGCGACAGTTGATTATACTGAAGGCCTAAAAGGTGCTCAGTTTTCTGTGACCAATCCGAATGCAGAAACAACCTGTGGTTGTGGTTCGAGCTTTAGTATTTAAGCGCTGAGCCTTCCTGATTTCAAAGTATTTTAGGGCTGCTTAGCTGCTCTAAAAGTACTTGAACGGCCTCTCTAAGATGCTTATCCAGGTCTTTTTTCCCACTAAAATTAAACTCCTCCACACAATCAGAAATTGAACGAGCTTGTAAAACCCGTCGAATCAGTACTTGTAGCGGGCGCTTGATTGAACTTTTTTTATTTTTTTGTTTGAAGCAAGATAAGGTCAAACTGATCAACTCGCTCATACATTCTTCGATGGCCAACTTATGGCTAGCAAAGCGTTGAAGTTGAGCAAGCTGCCTGCTGTCTAGCCTTAGCTCTACTGCTGGAATTTTCGCTTCTGTTAGCGCATCATACAGCGTATCGCTAGCGTGGTGTTGATATTGTCTACTGATACCACTGAGCAAATTTCTGGCATAGATACTTTCTAATAGAGCCAAATTTTCCTGTGCAGACAAAGATATCGGCCTTTGCATAATCGCGGCATAACAGCCACTAGCATTATCACGTTGAAGACCAAGTTTGAGAAGCGAAAACTGATTCTTTGACCAGAAAGAAAGCAACTCGGTTGTCAGTCCAAATGCTGTAGTAAGACAATCAAGGTGTTTAGTTTTCGCGACTTGTAAAGCTTCTTCAATTAGTTGGCTACCGAGCCCTTGATTCTCGTATTCAGCGCGTACTGCAATACGCATTATACGCAATGAGTGTTGTTCCAGGTTTTTGATATCGCCAGAGAGGGTAGCAAGAGTCTGCGGAACTAAGTGGCCACGTAAGCGTCGCTTTCCTGCGAGGATCTCTTGTTGCAGAGTGCTTTCTAAAATCCCCCCTTCTCGTATTATCAGCATTGCTGAGATCAACTCACCTTGTTGCTCACTTTCTATATGATCTTTGAAACCACAAGCTAGCAACACACCGGGATGATCAAGTATAAGTCTTATATCGTCAGGGGAAGTTTGATAGTGAGCATTCACTAGCAATGAAATAACCTGCTCAAGAAGTTTAGGCTCGGAGGCTAGTTGCTGCTGTGAAGGCCAGAGCACGTTCATCTCTGTATGTTTGTTTTTTACACTACGTTTTTGGCTAAATGAATCGTCATTCAAGGATAAAAATAATAGCCGACTCATCCAATTTTCTAAGGGGTCATTCTCGGCCCAACGAACTGGCTGGCTTAGATGAATGCTTTTCCACTTGGGTGTTAGTAGGTCGAGTTGTTTCTTAAAACGAATTGCAAAGCCTTGACCATTGCCTTCGTAGCCATGGATGGTGCTTGAAAATACGATTCTAGAATAGTGCTTTAGTAGTTCACTCAATGTAGACGCTGGAATTCCGGCAGCTTCATCGATTAGCAGTAACTGGCACTCGGGCTTGGTAAGTAAGAGCTCATCAGGCGATATAAACTTCAGACAGTGAGAATAACTATCGTGGTTGCCACACTCATCTGTAATGTATTTTGAAAAGTGGAAGAATGCATTGGCACAAGCTCGTTTTGAGGGGGCTGTAATCAAAATAGATTTTTTATATTTGAGGGCCAACTTCGCCGCGGCAATGCCAAGCGCGCTGGTTTTGCCTCGTCCCCTATCGGCGGTGACGATCAGTGGCCGTCTACGGTGCCCTTCGACAACATGAGTGATTAGCTCAATTGCTTCGCGCTGGTCAGGTGTGGGTAGGGCCTGTACCTGAGTCGTCGCAGCCGCAGGAACAGCAGGAAGCTGAGACTGATTCTCTTGGCAAAATAGCAGACAATCCTGACTGTTAAAAAAGCTAATCAAACGCTGGAGAAAAAAGGTGTTTGTTTTAGATAACTCTGACTCGTCACTGCACATGCGGCGATAGTCTGGGTCAGGTGCTTTAGCCAAGTCAGCGAGAGGGGGCACCATGATGATAAATAAGCCTCCTCCGCGAACAAGTCCAGATGCTCCACCAAGTCCGTCCGGGCTTAAGCCATCGAAGCCATCCCAAAGCAACAGATTACAATCACCACCCAAGAGGCTTTTAACTTTATGNGCAGAAACAGACTTAAAGCCTTTAATAGGTTCGGAGGCGCTGATATAAATAGCCTCATTTATATCGCCGAAAAGCGAGTTGCTTTGAACCGTATCTAAACACCAATTCTTGTCGCCACTAAGCACTACGGGGTAGCGACAGAAAGACTGCTGGGCAGCGTCAAAAATATTGGAGAATAGCTTTTCAAGCATAGTGGCTTCTTAGTAAATAGGGCGATAAAGAATTTAAATGACCGGCAAGGACAAAAATTTAAGTAAACCTGTAATTTCAGAAGTATGTGTCTATGCTTGAACTAAAACAAGTCTTTGCATGTATCAGTGTCTTGACCTGTCATAGAGTAAGAGAGGAAGCGTTTTGAAAGAAAGTCAGAAACCGGGGAGAACGCAGTTCATTATGATGTTCTTTGCCTTTTCATTTGGCATGGTTCTAGCCAACCTCTTGGCTCAGAATGCTGCGCAGAAAGAAGTCGAAGAGCGCGCCCCTTTATTGGTTTATAAAGGCATTGATAAAAATCTCGAAGACCTGTCGCCAGAGTTTAAGGAACGTATTAGCAAGTTAGAGCGCGAGAGGCGCAGAACTCTCGAAATGGCCGCTTTGCAGATGCATATTTATCAGTATGCGAAAGATCATAAGGTGAGTGCTGAGCAGGCAGGCAAAACACTTTTTCCAAAGTCTGAATATGAAGTTGATAGTCAACGCGTGAGTGACTTTTATCATGCTAACCAGGAGCATATTGCCAAGCCTTTTTATCAAGTCGAGCAGGAAATTACGGCTCAGCTTGAATATCAAAGTGTGAAAAATCTAAAGGAGCAGTTGCTGGCATCGCTTCAAAAGAGTGGTGATTTGGCAATTCTTCCCAGTCAATAAGGTTTTTTAAACGATATTGGTCCATTGCAAGAGACCTTGGCTGGTTATCCTTTGTACGACCGACTATACTAGCGCCCGTTCAAATTTTGGGTATTGAATCTACGTTGTGAGCTATGTTGGACAAGTTATACCATAAGCAGAAGTTTGCTCAGGCAAGCATAGAGAGTATGTATCGAGTATTTACAGTACCCGAAGCACCAGACTCTACTCTTAGCCGTATTGATAAAGACGTTTCTAATAATCTTGCAGGATTTATGCAGGACCATATCGTCGCGGTCGAACATGATTTGCAAGAAATGGAAAAAGACTTTTCTGATCCCAGGATTCCTGAAAAGCCCATTTTTGTATCCGAACATACTCAATTTCTTCTAGATAAAATAGTTGCGCAGTCTGTTCACACCTCATCGCCTAGCTTCGTTGGTCATATGACCTCTGCTTTACCTTATTTCATGTTGCCGCTTTCCAAGATCATGATTGCGCTCAACCAGAACCTGGTAAAAACCGAAACCTCGAAAGCGTTTACGCCCCTAGAGAGACAGGTGCTCGGGATGTTGCACCGCCTGGTATACGCTGAAGACAGTGATTTTTATAGCAAGTGGATGCACGATGCAGGGCATGCATTGGGGGCAATGTGCTCAGGCGGCACCATTGCCAATATCACAGCTCTTTGGGCGGCTCGAAATTTAGCCTTTCCACCCGAAGGAAACTTCAAGGGCGTTGCCCATGAAGGCTTATTTCGAGCGATTAAGTACTATGGTTATGATGGTGCTGCAATCGTGGTCTCAAAAAGAGGGCATTACTCTTTTAGCAAAACAGCAGATATTATCGGCATAGGTCGAGATTACCTGGTTTCTGTAGAGACTGATGAGCATAACCGTATAGATCTGGAAGCCTTACGAGATACCTGCACTCGCTTGAAGAAAGAAAATATCTGCATAATTAGCGTGATTGGCATTGCCGGTACAACAGAGACAGGCAATATCGACCCTCTTGAAGAAGTGGCTGAAATCGCGCGCGAGTTTAAGGCTCACTTTCATGTCGATGCAGCCTGGGGTGGCCCGACATTATTTTCAAATGACTATCGCTCTTTATTAAAAGGCATCGAAAAAGCAGATTCTGTCACCCTGGATGCACACAAGCAGTTATATGTTCCGATGGGTAGTGGCTTGGTGGTGTTTAAGGACCCAAAGAAACTGAAGGCCATTGAACATCATGCTCAGTATGTTGTCCGTCGTGGCTCGAAGGATTTGGGAAGTACAACTCTCGAAGGTTCACGCCCGGGAATGGCGATGCTGATTCACTCTGGCCTGAAGATTATTGCCAAAGATGGATACGAGATATTGATCAACGAAGGTATCAATAAAGCCAAAGCTTTTGCTGCCATGATCGACAACGATCAGGACTTCGAGGTGATTACCTATCCTGAGTTAAATATTATTACTTATCGTTATTGCCCGGAGTTTGCAACGTCGGTGTTAGCAGTTGCAGACGATATTTTGATGGAAAAGATCAATGCAGTTCTGGATCGTATCACTAAGTTTGTACAAAAAACTCAGCGTGAGAAAGGCCTATCGTTTGTTTCAAGAACGCGTTTGGAACCCCCGAAGTATAATCGACAAGCATGTGTCGTCTTTCGAGTGGTATTAGCAAATCCACTGACGACCACTGATACATTAAGAGATATTCTGGCAGAGCAGAAAGAAATCGTGAACGCTTCTATGGAGGTTCAACGAGCAATGAAGTTATTGCGTAGTTTGTGTCAGCTCTCCGAGGATAGCCAATAGTCTGAGATAAACACAGACTATTGGTGCATAGATTTAATCACTCAAGGCTAAATCTAGATTACTGCTTCAGCTTAATATAACGCAGCTTCGTCATCTAAGACTTCGTGAATGACTTCCAAGAAGATCTTATCAGCATCACTCAATTGTTCAGGAATTCTAACAATTGTTGAGGCGCTGATCTTCTCTGCTATTTTAGCGGAAGCATCAGGTTCATTTTTCAGCTCGCGTGCGATCTCCATGCATTTTGTTGAAACACTAGGGTCACTTAGACACTTTCGAATAAAGACGCGTAGTTCACTAATTATTTTGGCTTGTTTGCTCGCTTCTGCACTACTCATCGATAACTCCTTATTTTCTACAAGTATATTTTTTATAGGCAGCATAGCTTCAGTATAGAGCTTAGTTGAAGTCATAGCATGTATTTGTTTGAAATAGTTTGTGAATAAGGGGGAATCTACTCATAAATGTATATCAAGTGAGCAGAGGAAAAAATCAATTGTCCTGCTACGCTTAAGAAACAGAGAAATTGTTTACACTAAAATTAGCCAACCTTATATATGACGTTCTTAAAAAACATTTTGCTTAGGCCGCTACTGATATTCTTGCTGTGTCTAAGTGGAAGCTTTATCGGGCCTGCTTGGGGTATTACGAATGTGATGCCAGACGATGGTGCGCCCCGTATTATTCGAAGTGAATACCTAGTAGATCACTCAGGTAACAGCGGCATAGAGGCAATAAAAAGCCTTGTAAGAGAAGGTGAATGGAAAGGTCTTAGTGAAGACTCGGCTAACTTTGGTTATCAGCGTTATCCGTACTGGTATCGTTTTGAATTAAGTAACCCAAGCCAGGCGCAAAAGGAGCAGATTCTAGAGATCAGTTACCCTTTGTTGGATTATGTGGATTTTTATCATTTTGCAGGTGACAACTTAGTCAGTGAAGTTCACACCGGAGATAGAAAGCCCTATTCGCAGCGCCTGATAGATCACCCTAATTTTCTCTTTCCTGTCAAAATAGCTGCGGGTGAAACCCACCAGATTTATCTAAGAGTCGACACGGCAGGTTCTCAGTTGGTTCCGATGAAAATTTCTGATGCAACGAGCACCTTTGTGCAGCTAGGAAAAGAAGACGCATTACATGCGACCTACTTTGGCGTTGTATCAGTTATTGTCTTCTTTAACTTATTAATCTTTGTCGCGCTCAGGGAAAAGCTGTATTTATACTATTCAGTCGCAGCATTCTTGTACATGCTGTTCTTTGGTATTATGAGAGCGAAGCTTTTCCCCTTTATTTATTCAGATAACCCCGAGTTTCATCACACGCTTTTATTGTTATTGCCGTCCAGCTGTTTACTTTTTTCAGCGCTATTCTCACGAGAATTTCTCAAGCCTGAGCAATACAGTAAGACTTTGGGGTATTTAATCAATGCGATCATTGGTATTGCCTTGATTGGCCTTGCTGGCATCTTGGTATTTGATGCGCAGACCTCCTTGCAATTGTCGGTGATGGGGGCCATTCCTGGCAGCTTTGTTTTACTCATAATGGGGCCAATATTGGGCTTTATGGGGAATAGGATGGCGTGGATCTATGCCACAGCATGGAGTACTTTCATGTTTGGTGTGACGATATCTGCGCTCAGTAAACAGGGCCTGATGCCGGTGAGCTTCGTTACCGAGTACGGTATGCAGATCGGTTCAGCACTAGAGCTATTTATACTAAACGCAGCCTTAGCCTCACGTTTCTATCAAGAGCATAGGCAGCGAATAGCTGCGCAAGAAGCACGATTACTGGAGCAACTTGAGCGCAGAGAAACCGAACAGAAGCTATTAAACAAGTCTTTATCTGATCCCACGACCCACTTGCCAAACCGCTCCTGCTTTGAGCAGCAGGCTAATTTGGTTATTGAGTCTCGTGGGAATAAACGGATCGCTATTTGTGTGATCGAAATCCTTCGTTATATGGAGATCAGTCGTACCTTGGGTCACCATAATACTGATTTAATGCAGGTCGAGGTGGCTCAGAATTTCGCTGCATTGTCGGTTAATATGCCAGGTATCGTCAAACTTCAGGGGCCTTCCGAGGAAGCATTAATTTGTTCTTTGGAGCCAGGCTCATTTGTGATGCTCGTTGAGGCAGAGCTTGCGGAAAGCCACACAGAGCAGGTAAATGAAATTCTAAAGCAGGCAATGCAACCAATTGAGTTTAAGGAGATGCGTCTGGAACTGCGTCCGGTAATTGGTGTGGCTGTTTGTCCTGAGCACGGTTTGAACACCGAAACTTTATTGCGCCATGCCCAAGTAGCTGCAGACTCATCGGAAGCACTTGAGCGACACCTTTCTTACTATCGCCCTGAATATGATCAATACAATGCGCGCCGCTTGATGATGGTTTCTGAATTGAAGGAAGCGATCAAGAATGATCATCTGGCTTTGTACTTTCAGCCTAAATACTCTCTTAAAGAGAATCGAGTTGTAGGTATGGAGGCCTTGGTAAGGTGGAACCATGAGCGTTATGGCTTGGTTAGGCCTGATGAGTTTATTGAGATTGCCGAACAAACAGGCATTATTAAAGCATTAACACGCTGGGTGGTGAGCAATGCACTTAAAGCCCAGAATAGTCTCAAAGAGCTTGGTTGGGACTTGAATATGTCAATCAATCTATCGGTGTTGAACCTGCGAGAGGGAGATTTGATTGATTTTCTGAGCGCTCAAATGGCTGATAACAACAGCGATCCTCAGCGCATTTATTTTGAGTTAACTGAGACCTCGATGATGGCGAATCCTTTGGATGCGATTGAGGTCTTAAATAAAGTGTGTGCTTTACGCTTACGTTTATCGGTTGATGACTTTGGCGCTGGCTACTCCTCTTTGGCGTATTTAAAGTCATTACCGGCGACAGAGATTAAAATCGATAAATCCTTGATATCGGGAATATGTGGGGATGAGGGCAATGAGCTCATTGCTGAAGCAACCATTAACATGTGCCAAAAACTGGGTTATCAGGTGGTGGCAGAAGGTGTCGAAAATGAAGAGACGATGGAGCGCTTAAGAGAGCTAAAGTGCGATTCTGTTCAAGGTTATTTACTAACCCCACCTTTGCCGATGGAGAGGCTACTTCAGTGGCTTGATAAGTCTGAAAGCGATACGCGTGACGTATCCTAGCAAGGCGTCACGCATTTGCAGTTTTAACTACGTTTTCTAATCAATGCTTCCTGGCATACTGAAGCAACTAACTCACCTTGTTGGTTAAAAATATTCCCTCGATTAAAGCCTCTTCCGCCTGACGCACTAGGGCTATCCATATCGTAAAGTAACCATTCATCAACCTTGAAAGGGCGATGGAACCATATCGAATGATCAAGACTCGCAACTTGCATGCCTTTTTGCATAAAACTCAAACCGTGCGGCAGCATACTAGTACCAAGCAGGCCGAAGTCCGAGGCATAGGCCAGAAGGCAATGGTGTAATGATAGATCATTGGGGACTGATGCCACCGCTCTAAACCAATTTTGCTTATAGGGTGGACGAATATCCGGGTTGGTATAGTCAATTGGCTTAACTGGTCTGATTTCGATTGGTTTATCGCGGGTGAACTGCTCCCTAAGTTTTTCAGGTATCAGGTGCTTAAAGCGACGACGTATTTCCAGCTCGGAAGCCAGTTCTTCTGGCGACTTGCTTTCGGGCATATCAAACTGGTGTTCTGAACCCGCTTCATCTTTTTGAAACGAAGCGTTGAGGGTAAAAATCTCTTTGTCGTCTTGCCGGGCAATGACTCGCCGTGTTGCGAAAGAACTACCGTCTCGAATAATCTGCACTTCGTACTGAATTGGTAGAGAATGATCCCCTGGGCGTAAAAAGTAGCCATGCATTGAGTGAGCGCTGAGTTGATCGACTGTTTGATAAGCCGCCATCAGTGCTTGACCACAGACCTGTCCACCGAATACATTTTTGAAGCCCAAATCTTCGCTGCAACCTTCAAAGACTAAGTTGTTGAGTTGCTTAAGTTGAAGGACATCGATGAGTTGTTGTAGTACGTCTTGCATGATCATGACTCACTTTATTAATCGCGCTTTGTTGAGTTTTAAACAAAGCGCCTAATTCAGGGAGTCTTTAGCTTAAAGACTACTGAGCTCTTTAACTAGCGCTTGTTTTTCAACACAGCGTTGCCCAGTTAGTACAAAACCATCCAAACAGTCTTGCTCGTTATAATGACGACCACAAATATTCAGGCCATCTTGTTCGAAGCGCCATTGGCCTGAAGCACTGGCAGGTGGGCAAACGACGACGGGGCAGGCGGGTGTTTTAGTTGCTATCGGCATGATGCCGAAGCTTACCTGGCTCGGTGTGCCGGTCAGAGTCTTCGCTAAGGTGCGTGCGCAGGTCATTAGTGGCAGCACGTAGAGTCTGACCTGCCCTTCGATCTCTGCGCAGTCACCTAAGGCGTAGACATCTTCTGCACTAGTTTGTAGCAAGGCGTTGGTGACAATCCCTTGCTGGCATTCAATCCCCGAGTCTTGAGCAATTTGTATATTGGCTTTCAGGCCGACGGCAGAAATAACCAAGGCACACTCAAGTTCTTGGCCATTACTTAAACGAGCAAGCAAACCATTTCCTTGTTCAGTGATTTCGCTTACATGAGCTTGCATTTCAAACTGACAACCTGCATCACTAAGGCCTTCGATAAGCGCTTGTCCGGCCTCTTCAGGAATCAAACTGTTTAAGGCTGATTTTGAAGGGTCAACGATAGTTACCTTATAACCGCTTGCCAATAAGTCATTCGCGTATTCACAGCCGATTAAGCCGGCACCCATGATCAGTACATGGTTCTGGCTTTCTGAGCAGTTTTCGCCTAACAAAGAACGAAAACGGCGGTAGTCCATTAGGTCATTGATTGAAACGACTTTCTCAAGCTCACTTCCGGGAAAACTGAGCTTATTGACCTGAGCACCACAAGCAAGCACTAGCTTGCTGTAGTCTAAGCGTTCTTCACCTATCAGGATTGCTTTGGCAGAAGTATCGATTCGGTCAACACTCGTATGATTTCTGATTGAAATATTGTGCTGTGCCGCGAACTTTCCCGGGTCGGCCATTGATAGCTCATCAGCCTGCTTGCCTTTGGCAAGTGCTGTCGAGAGCATAGGCTTGGAATAAGAGTGTGCGTCATCCTGAGTGATCACAATAATCTCGCTTTCCTGGTCCAGCTTGCGAACCTCCTTAACAAGATTATATCCGGCCAAGCCACTACCAATGACAACGATAGGTGAAGTATTCATGTTAAATCTCTACCATTTCAAAGTCTTCTTTGCCTACACCACAGTCAGGGCAAAGCCAGTCTTCGGGTACATCTTCCCATGAGGTGCCCGCTTCGATGCCATCATCAGGCCAGCCTTCGCTCTCATCATAAATTAATCCGCAGACTACGCATTGCCACTTCTTCATTCTTTATACCTGTATTATCAAAATGTTACTTGCCTTTCGAATGCATACAAACATGCCTCTCTGGTTTACACTAGCGCCCGCTTGCTTATGCGAAGAGAAGATTCTAGTTTAGAGAATAAATGTTGCCTCATTCACTTAGCGGGCTAATTTACCGAATCAGCTCGATCAGCACAAATCTTTCACTATTTCAGCGATAGTAACTTTGCGGCCAGGCAGGCTCACAGATATAATCTGCACAGCCATTTTATCAGGAAGATCTATGTCCAATACCAAAACCGTCGAAGCCCAGAAAGTCTTTAATGAGGCCGACTGCCTAATCGATATGTCTGAGCTAAGTGATGCAATTGAAAAGACAGCCAAAGATATTGAGCAAGACTTAGCGACCGACAACCCTCTGGTTATTTCAATTATGAATGGCGGTTTGGTGTACTGTGGTCACTTACTCGCTCATTTGAATTTTCCACTAGAGCTGGATTATTTACACGCTACCCGATATGGGAATGAAACCTCTGGCAGCCGCTTGGACTGGCTGGCTAAGCCGGTAAAAGCACTGTCGGGCCGAACCGTTCTTCTGGTTGATGATATCCTTGATGAAGGGCATACCCTCTTACATGTACAGGATTATTGTCGGCAGCAAGGTGCAGCGCGTGTTCTGACGACGGTTTTATTGGATAAGCAACATGACAGAAAGGCGACCAAGGATCTGCTCGCTGACTATACTTGTTTAAATGTTGAGGATCGTTTTGTTTTTGGTTTTGGTATGGATTATCAAGGCTATTGGCGGAATGCGCCGGGTATTTACGCAGTTAAGGGCATGTGATGCTAAAGCCAGCCGCTCGGCGGATACCCGACTGGAAAGTGCCTAAACAATATGGTTCCTGGGTCTTTGATCAAGGTTCACTTACCAAGAGGCTTATCGAAGCATCAAATAATAACTTTAGTGTGCGTGTCACTTATCAAGGCTGGGCTGTACCAAGTCTTGAGGAGAGGCGGATACTAAAAGTGAGAGAGCGTCAGAAAGCGCTGGTCAGGGAAGTTGAGCTGCTTTGTTTCGGAGAAGTATGGGTGATAGCGCGCAGTATTATTCCGAAAACAACGCTAAGTGGTTATGAAAGACAGCTTCAGTATTTGGGAGATAAGCCTTTAGGCGCATTTCTGTTTAAATCCAGAGTTATGACGCGTAGTAAGCTTGAAAGTGTCTCCTTGGTGAAACAGTTTAAAGAACCCGTATTTGGGCGGCGCTCGGTATTTTTTCTTCGTCAGAAACCATTGCTGGTGAGCGAACTATTTATGCCTCGGGTATTTGAGGCAAGCAAACGAGAGAAATAGGCATATGAATACTCAGAGTAAACCCGCGTTTGCAAGTGTTGCAATGGACTACGTAAGGCTTGCGAGGTTGGATAAGCCTATAGGTATTTATCTGGTTTTGTGGCCAACGCTTTGGGCATTATGGTTTGCTGCCGAGGGCATACCAGCTATGGATGTGTTAGCTATTTTTATCGCCGGCTCTGTTTTCATGCGCTCGGCAGGCTGCGTAATCAATGACTTTGCGGATAGAAAAATAGACGGTCATGTAAAGCGCACTGAAGCTCGCCCTCTGGTGACGGGGCGGGTGAGTGCAAAACAGGCTTTGATCTTTTTCGCCGTTTTATGTCTGTTGTCTTTCATCCTGGTTTTGTTTACCAATGAACTGACAATTTACCTTTCATTTGGTGCACTCGCACTTGCTTCTGCTTATCCCTTCATGAAGCGCTATACTTATTTACCACAGGTGGTCTTAGGTGCTGCATTTGCCTGGTCCGTTCCTATGGCTTATGCCGCGCAAGTGAATGAACTGCCTGCGCATATCTGGTTGATCTATATGGCAACAGTCTTGTGGACCGTTGCTTATGATACGATGTATGCCATGGTCGATAGGGATGATGATATCAAAATCGGCGTTAAATCCACGGCCATCTTATTTGGTTCGGCTGATCGGGCGATTATCGCATTTTTGCAGGTTTTGGTGATATTGACGCTGAGCTTGTTAGGTGAACAGCTTGAAATGGGGCAGTTTTACTTTCTGAGTATTGTCGTTGCGTCGGTACTATTTGTATATCAGCAGCACTTGATTCGCCATCGTGACAGAGATGAGTGCTTTAAGGCGTTTTTGAACAATAACTGGGTGGGTATGGTTTTATTCCTGGGACTGTTTCTAGACTTTTATGTCAGGTGAATTGTAAAACTTCGCAAAAAGGAGCGCTCATTAGGTTCTCAGCATAGGCTTACAGTGTAGTGTCATAAAACTGTAACAGCTTGCCGTTTTAATACAGTTTGATTTTTGGAGTAAGTACTATGTCAGAAAAAACCGTATTAATTGTTGATGATGAAGCATCAATCAGAGAAATGATTGCTGTTGCTTTAGAAATGGCTGATTACAATTGTATCGAAGCTTCAAATGCGCAGGATGCATTTATTGCTATTGTGGATCAACGTCCCGATATGATTTTACTTGATTGGATGTTGCCAGGCACTAGCGGAATTGAATTGGCAAGACGCTTGAAACGCAATGAAGCGACCAGTGATATCCCTATTATTATGCTGACAGCTAAAACCGAAGAGGATAATAAAGTACAGGGTTTGGAAGTCGGTGCCGACGACTATATTACTAAGCCTTTTTCTCCTCGTGAATTGGTTGCTCGTCTTAAAGCTGTACTTCGTCGTGCGACGCCTGCGGGTGTCGAAAGTGAAATCGAAATAGATGGATTGGTACTTGACCCAGTTTGTCATCGCGTTACCGCTCACAATAATTTGCTGAGCATGGGGCCAACTGAGTTTAAGCTACTGCAGTTCTTTATGACGCATCAAGACCGCGTTTATAGCCGTTCCCAGCTACTTGATCAAGTTTGGGGTGGCAATGTCTATGTTGAAGATCGAACCGTTGATGTTCATATTCGGCGCCTTCGCAAGGCATTAGGTGAAAGGCATGAATACCTGGTTCAAACTGTTCGAGGTACTGGCTATCGTTTTTCTGCTCAAGGTGCTGCATAGCGCTTGAGCATTGGTAACTTTGTTATAAAATAAGAAAGGTGGCAAGGAGCTCGATTTTTCATGCACATGACTTCGATCATTGACGAAGGGTGCACACTCTCTGTACCGTTTGCGTTTTAATGGCAAACTATTGAATCAGAGAATGAATCTGTCTTCCTGTGCTGGAGCATAAGGTTATGCACAAACGAATCATCGGTCACTTATACTCCCTTTTTTGGGCTGTGATTGGCTTGCTGGTACTTGGCCTGCTGATTGGGGAATTAGCGTGGGTTCTCGCGATTGGCTGCTTTGCCTACTTAGCCTGGACAATCAGCCAGGCTGTTAAGCTGCATCGTTGGCTTTACAGTGTACAAGAAGACCAAGCAATTCCCGAAAGCCATGGTTTATGGGGCGATCTGTTTGACGGTCTATATCAAATTCAATATCAAAATCGCATTACTCAAGAAAACTTGCGGTCAATGATTGCTCGTGTCCAATTATCTACCAATGCACTAAAAGAGGCTGTCGTCATGACTAACTCTGAAGGTGCGATGGACTGGTGGAATGACTCTGCAAGTACAGTACTTGGCTTTAAACGAGAGTCAGATAGAGGTCAGCTGATAACAAATTTGCTTAGAGACCCTTCCTTTAAGCGATATTTTGAAAGCAAGAATTACGACGAACCTTTAGAGCTACGTTCACCTTTAAATAAAAGTGCAACTTTGCAAGTACATATCACTTTGTTTGGCAAAGATGACCGCTTGGTTTTCGCGCAAGATGTGACGCGTGTGCAGCGACTTGAACAGATGCGGCGTGACTTCGTTAGCAATGTTTCTCATGATATGAGAACGCCATTGACGGTTATTAGAGGTTATATCGAAACCTTCCAGGATGCTGAAGATACACCTAAGAAGTGGCGAAGAGCCTTAAATTCAATGCAAGAGCAAACGAAACGGATGGAAAGCCTGATTAGTGACCTCTTGTTACTCGCCAAGTATGAAACTGAAGGCCTGCCTAGTAATACTCAAGCGATCGATATCGAACCGGTACTACAAGAAGTCTACCGCGACGCACGAGCCTTTAGCGCTGACAAAAATCAGAATATTCGTTTGGACTTTGAAAGCACCAAACCCTGTTTATTTACCGGTGACTCTCGTCAGCTTTATAGCGCCTTCTCAAACCTTGCGTTTAATGCAGTTAAGTATACGCCCACCGGTGGTGATATCGACATCAGCTGGTGGCTGGATGAAGAAGGTGCTCACTTTTGTGTGCGTGATACCGGTGAAGGTTTTGATTCCGTTCACATCCCTCACTTGACGGAACGCTTCTATCGAACGGACCCCAGCAGAGACCACTCAAGTGGCGGCTCAGGCTTGGGCTTAGCGATCGTGAAGCATGTATTGATCAATCATAATGCCGAGCTGGAAATCCATAGTGAAGAAGGCATAGGCAGTGAGTTTATTTGTCACTTCCCGGCATCGATAATGGTTTCCAGTAGCTCGGCTAATGAACAGAAAGCGCTAGCAAATGCATCTTGATGAGCTATCTGCATTTACTTGGATAGCTTTTTCTGCGCCTCTGCTTCAAAGTTCATATTGATATTGCCTAAAGATCTTTCTTCGTTTACCCAAAATGCGACCGCGCCACACACCGCAGCGGGCAGTGCCAGAAAATTCACGATAGGCAGAAGCGTTGCCCCAAACGTTACCAGCCCAAAACCTAGTGATGTCAGACGATGGCTAGCCAGGTAGTTTTTCATATCGGGGAAGCTCATCTTATTATTATCTGCCGGGTAGTCGATATATTGAATGGCCATCATCCAGGCTGAGAAAATAATCCAGATAACAGCAATAATCACATTCAAGCCGGGGATTAAGCCTAAAACCAATAGCACTAGCACCCGCGGGATATAATAAACAAGCTTTTGGAGTTCTCGCATGATGGTTCTGGGAACCATTGCCAGTAGCTCGCTCCATGAGAAGTCTTCACCTTTATCTTGGCCGCTTAAGTGCTTTTCAGTGAGTTCTGCCAGGTAGCCATAAAAAGGAGCGCCGATTAAATTCGCGGCGGCAATAAAGCCATAAAACAGCGTCATTAAGATGGCTAAGAAGTAGATTCCCCAGAATAACCACTCCATGAATCCTAGCCATTCTGGGACCCAAGACAATAAGGTCGCCATCCAACCGTCTACTAGGCTATATGCCCACATGATGAGCAGCGTAAACAAGATGATATTTACGGTTAAAGGAACCAGTAAAAATAGGCGAAAGCCGGGCTGGCAAATGATCTTGAAACCTTGAGCCAGATAGCCAAAGCCGGTAAACATATTTCCCTTCATGTGAAGATTCGCTCCTGATCAGAATATCGTCTAAGAAATTTATAGGGCTTAATAGGGTTGTAGGCAGTGTATAATAGCTCGCTTGGAGTTTCAGCAGTGCTCTGATGAAATCAAAGTAATGTCACTAGGTAGTTGTAGCCAATGCGTCCAGATTTTCAAATCGAGATTGTTTATTCAGATGAACAGCTTGTGGTGGTTAATAAGCCCTCCGGTTTGCTATCAGTTCCGGGCAGAGGCCCCGACAAAGCTGATTGCTTGCTGAGCCGCTTACAAGACCAATTTCCCACTATCAGGGTGGTTCATCGTTTGGATTGCGCAACCTCGGGCTTGATGGTCTTGGCGCTTGATGCGGATTCCCACAGGGAGCTTAGTAGGCAGTTTCATGACAGAGAAGTCAAAAAGCGCTATGAAGCCTTGGTTTATGGCTTTATGGAAGATGAAAGTGGCGAAGTTAATCAGCCATTGAAGACCGACTGGCCCAATCGGCCTCGACAGATGATTTCACATGAAGGTAAAGCTGCTCAGACCTTCTATCAATGTACGACTCGCTCAGAACAGGCATCGAGAGTCATCCTCACGCCGATAACAGGTCGCTCTCATCAACTACGTGTTCATATGCTATATACCGGCCATCCAATATTGGGCGATGGGCTTTATGCTCACGAGTCGGCATTAAAGGCTAGTAGCCGTTTATGCCTACATGCCACAGACTTAAGTATCTACCAGCCAAAGACTAAAACTTTTATGGAGTTCTCAAGTGCTACACCTTTTTAGTCAGATAATCCAGTTTACCTGGCTGAACAAAATCGTTTTGTACCTTGCTTTGCTGGTCTCTTGTATTGCCGCGTTTTCACCCCTTACGGGGCTGGAGCAAGTTAATGTGAGTGACAAGGTGCTCCACCTAGTAGTATTTTTTGTACTTTCTTTATTGGTTCAAATTGCCTATCCAAGGCTAGGTTTAAGGGCAATACTATTTTGCTTGGCTTGCTTTGGTCTGGGTATTGAGCTTATTCAGGCTTACTTGCCCCACCGTAGTTTCGAGCTAATTGATTGGTTTGTAGACTTGTTAGGCACAGTGATTTACCTGATCCTTATTGCGCCAACTATTAAGAGCAAGTGTTTGAGTGGTAAATACGCACCTTGTTAAATTCTTCAAACTCATTTAGGTCTGGACAAGTACGGGCTTCTTTTACTTCAAGCAAATCGTAAGCGGAAGAGGGCAGTACTTTTACGCGGGAGTCAGCAAGAAGTACTTGAGGACATTTAGTGGTAAACAAATCTAGCAAGTCGTGATTATCTTTGTCATATAGTACATCCGCCGCGGTGATCAGGTCGAGCTCTTCATCAAAAGCCATAAAGTCTTCAGAGTAGTCAAAGCTCAGAGAGTTGAGTTCGGCATTTGCACGACAAGCTTCAAGAGCGTCTGAGTCGATATCACAAGCTATGACTTTTTTGGCACCAGCCTTGGCAGCAGCGACTGCAACAACACCCGAGCCGCTACCAAAATCTAGCACTGTCTTACCACGCACATATTCCGGGTTCTCCAGAATGAACTGAGCCAAAACCTGTCCACTTGCCCAACAAAAAGACCAGTAGGCAGGTTCGGCCACAACAGCCTGTGCTTCGTCATGGCTAAGTGGGCCCTGTAATACAGTGGGGTCAAACAGGTAAAGGCCGATTGCAGGGCAGGCGGGAGGTTTAGTCGCCTTGACACGACCTTTAGCGAGAGTTTTATTTAAGTTAGCGTTGAGTGTATCGACAGTATTCATGACATTTTAATGATGATTGACAGTGTTAAGTTGACCAGCTTAGTGTAGCTACTTTATGCTGCGAGGAATAATAACAACAGCATTTCGATGCATCATAGATAATACAATAAAGTTACTTTTAAACTAGGGTAAAAAAGGAAGACTATGGAAAATATAACTGAAACTACAGATAAGCTAGAAGGCTATGCTGATATAGCTGTAGAAGCTGCAATTCTTTACGGGCCAAAAGTTGTTCTGGCTATTGTTACCTTGATAATTGGTCTTTGGGTGATAAATCGAATTGTTAGCAAGGTTGAAAAGCATTTTACGTCTAAAGCGGATCCAACGCTTGGTTCGTTTGTCAGTAGCCTGGCGTCAGTCATCTTCAAGATGATGCTATTGATTGCTGTTGCATCAATGGTTGGTATTGAAACTACTTCTTTCGTTGCAGTACTCGGTGCTGCTGGCTTGGCCGTTGGTTTGGCATTGCAGGGCAGTTTGTCAAACTTCGCTGGCGGTGTTTTGATCTTGCTATTCAAGCCTTTCAAAGTAGGCGACTTAATTGATGCTCAAGGCCATATTGGTGTCGTTAAGGAAATTCAGATCTTTAACACTATTCTAACTACGGCAGATAATCGTGTCGTTATTATTCCAAACGGTGCCCTATCAAATAGCAGTATGGTTAATATCAACCAGCTGGATACTCGCCGTGTTGATTTCGTTTTTGGTATTGGTTATAGCGATGATATTGATAAAGCGAAAGCGATTATTGAAGGCTTGATCACTTCAGATTCTCGTGTATTAAAAGATCCTGAGCATTTGATTGCGATCTCTGAATTAGCGGATAGTTCAGTCAACTTTACCGTTAGGGTTTGGACTAAGACGGCGGACTACTGGGCAGTTCACTTCACAATGTTCGAAGCAGTTAAGAAAGCGTTTGATGAGCAAGGAATTAGTATTCCGTTCCCTCAACAAGACGTACATATGCATACAGTTCAATAACCTACGCACTAGCGCCGGTTATTTAAGACGTTATTTGTTTTGCTGATAAAAGGCGCTCTTTTGAGCGCCTTTTTTATTAATAAACGTATTTCCTAACCTGCGAAAGAATGAAAACAAGTGTGATAATACTGCTGAAAAACTGGAAAAAAACTCATCTATAAACGACGCTAATAAAAAGATACTTTTTGTTACTTCAACTTATCTTTGTTCGTGACTAAGATGAAGTTAAGAAAGAATTTAGTATCAACGAATTTTGCTGGTCTCTATCTGCCTGTGCATAGCGCTTCAGAAATACGAAGTGACTGAGACAAAGCAATAATGACGATTGTCTCGATCTACTAAAGACAAAAATAACGAGTGTTAGGCAGTTATAGAGGTACTGGAAATGCCAGTTGAACAGCTAAAGCAATATCTAGATTCGAATGACGTTCAATACGTATCAATAGAACATTCGGTAGCATATACCGCAAAAGAGATCGCTGAACGTATTAAACTTAAAGGTGACCAAATGGCGAAAACCGTTATGGTCAATTTGGACGGTTGTATGTCGATGGTGGTGCTACCCGCATCATGTCGAATACGCTGGGATCAATTTATGAGAGCCATGGGAACCGAGCTGGTCGCCCTGGCAACAGAAGATGAATTTAAAGACCGTTTCCCATCATGCGAAGTGGGTGCTATGCCACCATTCGGCAATTTATATGATGTCCCCATCTATATGTATGAAGGGTTCGATGAAACCGGTGATATTGCCTTTAGAGCAGGAAATCACCACGAAGTGATTAAAATGAAGCTCTCTGATTATATGGAACTAGCGTATCCGATGACGCTAAATGAGGGCTTCGCAAAGATTGGTATGAAGAAGCCAAGCTGGTTGTTAAAGAAGAAGGCCGGGTAGAAAACCTAGCCTTCTATTGTTTACCGTTTACAATCTCCGGGCCTTACAGCAGGCGGCCTGAACTGCGGCTCGGGGATTTATTCTTTTAATTGCTAGCGAACATAGAGAATCAGGTCTTCGTATCCTCGTCGGATGCGAAATGCCTGCACATTTCGCTGCCTCAAATAAGACTTAAGCTCTGCAATATTTCTAATCCTGCTTCGGTTGACCGCGAAGATTATATCCCCTTGCTCAAAGCCTACTCGTTTAGCGATCGAATTATTGCTCAGTTCTTTAACCTGAATGCCAATAGCTTCTTCTTGATCACTTGGAATGAGATCCATTAACAGGCTTCCGCTCAAATAAGAAGAGACTTTGTCACCAGCTATTTCCGGGACAGGTATGGCTTCGATCTCAATTTCGAGCGCTTTGTTATTGCCATTGCGAATAATCTCAAGATCAAGGGTTCTGCCAATTGCAGAAAGTCCAATTCTGTTTTGGATATCATTGGCATTCCTGATGGCCCGACCATTTGCCTTAGTAATAATGTCGCCCTGCTTTAGACCTGCATCATCTGCTGCGCTGCCATCCTCGATACTACTGACAATAGCCCCCTGATAGGTATTAAGCTGATGTGTTCCGAACGAGAAGGCTTCAGCTAACTCAGGGCTTAAGTCTTGGAAACGGGCACCGATACCGCCGCGTTTTACTTCACCAAACTGGATAAGTTGTGACATAACTGATTGGCTGACTTCAGTTGGAATGGCAAAGCCAATGCCAACGTTTCCTCCGGCTGGAGCGATAATGGCGGAGTTGATGCCAACTAAGTTGCCATTGAGGTCAATTAATGCGCCGCCTGAATTGCCGGGGTTAATGGAGGCATCGGTTTGAATAAAATCTTCGTACCCCTGGATGCCAAGACCATTCCGCCCAAGTGCGCTGACAATTCCAGTAGTCACCGTTTGCCCAATACCAAAGGGGTTACCAATGGCAATTACAAAGTCGCCAACGGCTAGGGAGTTAGAGTCGGCGATTTTCAAAGATGACAACTTTTCTGCATCGATCTTCAGCAAAGCGATATCAACCTTCTTGTCGGAACCTACTAAGGTGGCTTTGAATTGACGCCCGTCCTGAAGTTTTACTTCGATATCGTTAGAGTCAGCAATGACATGATGATTGGTAAGAATATAGCCTTCTTTTGCATCAACTATTACACCGGAGCCAGCACTTTGAACTTGGCGTGACTCTTCAATTTCATCAGGAAAAGAGAAGAAATGTCGAAAAAATGGTGACTGTAGTAAAGGGTTATATTTACGCTGAATGGTATAGGTCGCAATATTAACCACGGCTGGCGCTGACTCCTTAATGATCGGCGCGAGAGAGGGTTGTGAATTTCCTTCTATCAGACGTTGCGGAAAGCCAGCGGCTTGAAGTGAAAAAGAGAAACTTAAGCTGAGCAAGATGAACAAAGTCAAACCGTATTGCTTGAAGTTAAAAAACACATTATTTGATAATTGATTAAGACGCATCTTTTTATTGTCCTTCACTGGGTATTACAGGCGATATTATAAGCTCAAAGGTGTGATTGTTGGGAAGTTCTTGCATAATACTGCAAAAGATTTGCTGAGAGGAAAAGCATGACCAAGCAATATGATGTAGTGATTGTCGGTGCCGGTATGGTCGGCGCTGCCATTGCCTGTGGATTGGCTCGATCGAACTTTAAAGTTGCGGTCATTGACCCGCTATTACCCCCTGCGTACGTAGAAGGCGAAGCACCTCACATTCGGGTATCGGCGATCAGCTATGCGAGTGAACAGATATTAAAAAACCTAGGTGCATGGCAATATATCGAAGGCAAACGCTTATGTCCTTATCGACGTTTAGCAGTAAATGAGATGCCTGCTAAAAAGGGGCTATCTGCCTTATTGCCTGACATCTCGACATGGGCAAGAACCGAGTTTGATTGCAGTCAGATTGGCCAGAGTCATCTTGGCAATATTATTGAGAATGATATTGTTCATCTCGCTTTGCATGAAGCAATGAACGGCCTGGAAAATGTTAGCGTCTATTGTCCAGACAAAATTGAAGAGATGGAATTGGATGGTGAGCTGAAAACCCTGACACTATCAAAAGCAGGAGACATTAGCGGGCGCGTAGTGATTGGTGCCGATGGCGCACAGTCACGTGTGCGAGAACAAGCCAGCCTCGGTCAATATAAAGACAAATATGCGCAGCATGCTTTTGTCTGCACTGCTGCGTATGAAGGCAGTCAGGAAGATATTACCTGGCAGTCATTCACCTCTCATGGACCCTTGGCATTTTTGCCCTTGGCCGATAGTGGTAAGGAACACTTTGGCTCACTCGTCTGGTACGACTTGCCTGAAAGTGTCGGCAAATTATCGCAGATGGGTAACGAGGAGCTGTTAGCGACGATCAAAGCTGCTTATCCTTCAGAGCTTCCTACCATTACACGCATTGTAGAGCACGCTAGCTTCCCTTTATTTAAGTCCCATGCCATTAACTATGTCCGCCAGGGTGTGGCATTGGCGGGGGATGCAGCACATACTATCAATCCTTTAGCCGGGCAGGGCGTTAATCTGGGCTTTATGGATGCTGCGATGCTAATCGAAATTCTGGGGCAAGCACACTTAGCGGGCGAAGATATTGCTAGCCTTGAAGTCCTGCAGCGTTATCAAAAAAGTAGACGACCAGAGAACCAGAAAATGATGAGCATTATGGATATGTTCTATCATGGCTTTAGTAATGAGTTGCTGCCGCTAAGGGTGGTAAGAAATATAGGCCTGGGTCTAGCAAATAATTCCGGGCCTGCGAAAAATAAAGTGATGCAGTATGCGGTGGGCGCAATAGGTAACTTGCCTAAACTTGCTCAAGCCTAAAGGAAGCAAACGAGGAAAAAACAATGACAGAAACGCTATTTACCAAAATTATTGATCGTCAGATTCCTGCAGATATCGTCTATGAAGATGACATCTGCCTGGCATTCAAGGATATTCAGCCAACCGCTCCCGTACACTTGCTTATCATCCCTAAAAAACCAATCGCGACGATTAACGATATGGATGAAGGTGATAAGGAAACATTTGGACATTTGTTCTTTGTTGCCAAGAATATTGCCGCCGATATGGGCTTCGCAGAAGATGGTTACCGTGTTGTGATGAATTGCAATGAATATGGTGGACAAAGCGTCTACCACGTACACCTGCATTTAATCGCTGGTAAACCTTTGGGTTGGCCTCCTTTCACCGAGAAGCTTAAAGTCTGAGCAAGTGTAAACAAGGGTAAAACCATTGCTGACAGACTAATATTTAAGCACCCTCTTCGTTAAACTAGAGCTACCTAAACGAAGAGCGTGGTGAAATATGATCTGGAACCTGGAAGAAAGAAAGTCTAATAAGAGCCTACAGTCAATACTACAAGGCTTGGTATTATTTGCCATGATGTTTTCATTGGCGGCAGTTGCTGAAGCTGATGAACTTTCTTCTCGTCTGGAATCACACTTCAATGCCGATAGCTCGTATCGCTTTATCAACTATGAAAGTGTTAATCAGGTGCATGCTGATGAGTATGGCAGCATGCGCTACTTAGTGATGGATTTTGATTTGCGACTTGCCAGTAATGATCTTCAAGGCAGTATTCACCAGATTTGTAATACTGTCTTGGCAGATAGGCAGTTAATAAAAGACCTATCTCGTCATGGCTATGATATGGTTTCAGTATCATTTGATAGGCAGTCACAGTATGACTGCCTATAAATACCTAAAAAAACAAACGCTCTAACTCCTTACCCGGGTCTGCCGCCCGCATAAATGCTTCACCGACTAAGAAGGCGTTCACATCACGTTCTTGCATAGCGATCACGTCTTCTCGAGCATGTATGCCGCTTTCTGTGACCACAATCCTATCTTCGGGAATCTGCTTCAATAAGTTAAAGGTGTTGTCGAGTGATACTTCGAAAGAGTGAAGGTCCCGATTATTAATGCCGATTAAGCGAGTTTCCAGCGTTAAGGCATCTTTAAGCTCTGCTTCATTATGAACTTCGACCAAAACATCCAGGCCGATTTCATGGGCGATGCCACTTAACTCCTGCATTTGATCTTTTGTTAGGCAAGCGGCAATCAGTAGCACGCAATCAGCATTCACAACGCGGCTTTCGTAGATCTGATAAGGCGCGACCATAAAATCCTTACGGATAATCGGCAAGGCGCTCGCAGCACGTGCTTGTTGCAAATAGTCCTCATGGCCTTGGAAAAAATCACGGTCAGTAAGTACCGATAAACAGGCTGCACCGGCCTTCTCATAACTTTCGGCAATGGCGGCAGGTACAAAGTCCTCTCGAATAATTCCTTTGCTTGGTGATGCCTTCTTGATCTCGGCAATAATGGCAGGCAAATTGTTCGCGTTCTTGGATTCTATCGCCCGCACAAAGCCGCGGGTCTCATCCCGATCGAAGGCTTGTGCCTTGCAGTCGGCTAGCTTTAGCGTGCTTTGTCTTTCCTCAATTTCCTGCCACTTGCGTGCGACAATCTTTCGCAGAATGGTTGGAGTTTTATCGCTGGCTGAATCTGGGCCAAAAGAAACGTCTGACATAATGAATCCGGTATATAAAGTTATTCTGCAAATACGCGCGTAAAGCTCGCCAAGTCATTTAATTTAGCTAAAGCTACGCCAGAACCAATGGAATCGGATGCCAGCTCAACGCCTTCAGCCAAACTACTAGCCAGGTCAGAAGCATAGATCGCTGCACCGGCATTTAAAGTAATAATTGAGCGTGCTTTTTGCGCAGCCTCGCTTTGTTCCTTTCCTAAAGCTGCTTTTATCAAGTTTAGGCTTTGTTCTGCACTATCGACACCCAAGCCATCAAGTGAAGCTCGCGCCAGGTCAAAGTCTTCTGGTTTGATGGTGTATTCACTGACTACGCCATCCTTGAGTTCAGCGACATGGCTGTCGCCGGAAATAGTGATCTCATCGAGGCCGTCACTCGCGTGGACGATGAGTACATGCTCGCTACCCAGACGTTTTAATACTTCAGCCATAGGCTTACACAAAGCACTATTGAATACGCCGATCACTTGCTTACCAACGTTAGCAGGGTTAGTCATGGGGCCAAGCATATTGAAGATGGTACGAATAGCCATCTGCTTCCGGGGGCCAATAGCATGCTTCATAGCGCTATGGTGAGCTGGTGCAAACATAAAACCAACACCAATTTCCTCAATACAACGCTGTACTTGCTCGGGGCTTAAAGACAAATTAATGCCTGCAGCTTCGAGTACATCAGCACTGCCAGTGCTGCTAGAAACGCTACGGTTACCATGCTTTGCTACCTTGCCACCCGCTGCAGCTACCACAAATGCACTGGCTGTCGAGACGTTAAACAAGTTAGCACCATCGCCGCCGGTGCCACAGGTATCTACCAAGTGTTCGCCGCTGATATCTACTTTAGTAGAGAGCTCTCGCATCACCTGAGCAGCGCCGGTAATTTCATCAATGCTTTCGCCTTTCATGCGCAAAGCAACTAGGAAACCGCCAATTTGAGCTTCTGTCGCTTGGCCTGTCATAATCTGTTGCATGACAGACTGCATTTCATCGGTTGCTAGGTCGGTGTTTTCAACGACTTTTGCCAGAGCTTGAGTAATATCCATGCGTATACCTATTTTTATTCGCTTATCGTTTTATCTTATCGGTCTAAGAAATTCTTAAGTAAGTCATGACCGTGTTCACTTAGAATTGACTCAGGGTGGAATTGAACCCCTTCAATATCAAGTTCCTTGTGGCGAACACCCATGATCTCTTCGACACTACCGTCATCGTTTTCAGTCCATGCCGTGATTTCCAGGCAATCAGGTAGCGTATCTTTACAAATAACCAGTGAGTGGTAACGGGTTGCGGTGAAAGGGTTAGTCAATCCCTTAAATACGCCCCTATCGTTATGATGCATGGCTGAAGTCTTACCGTGCATCACCTGCCCGGCACGAATGATATTTCCGCCAAAAGCCTGGCCAATACTTTGGTGACCCAAACAAATACCAAGAATTGGAAGCTTGCCTTTAAAGTGCTCAATGGCAGCCAGTGATACACCGGCTTCGTTTGGCGTACAGGGGCCAGGTGAAATCACAATTTTACTAGGTTTTAGCGCTTCAATTTCTTCGATGGTAATTTCATCGTTACGGTAAACATGAACATCGGCACCGAGTTCGCCCAAGTACTGAACAACGTTGTAGGTAAACGAGTCGTAGTTATCAATCATTAATAGCATTGTTTTTCTCCTTACCCGTCTAAGCCTTGAGTTGCCATTGCCACCGCTCTGAATACAGCGCGCCCTTTATTCATGGTTTCATCCCACTCACTTTGCGGTACCGAGTCTGCAACGACTCCCGCACCGGCTTGAATATGCAATACCTGGTCTTTTATGACCGCGGTGCGAATGGCAATCGCCGTGTCCATATTGCCATTCCATGAGAGGTAACCAACAGCGCCGCCATAAACGCCCCGCTTAACCGGCTCAAGCTCATCGATGATTTCCATCGCACGAATTTTCGGGGCACCACTTAGAGTACCGGCAGGGAAAGTCGCGCGTAATACATCAATCGGACTGGTATCGGGTTTTAGCTTGCCGGTCACGTTCGAGACAATGTGCATAACATGAGAGTAGCGCTCTATCACCATTTTATCGGTGAGCTCTACACTGCCAATTTCACTAACGCGGCCAGCATCATTTCGTCCTAAATCGATTAGCATCAAATGCTCGGCGCATTCTTTAGGATCTGCGAGTAGGTCTTTCTCTAAGGCTAAGTCTTCTTCTTCATTCATGCCGCGCTTGCGAGTACCAGCAATCGGCCGAACAGTAACTTCACCCTCTTCTACGCGCGCAAGTATTTCAGGTGATGAGCCGACAATATGAAACTCGCCCAAGTTCAAAAAGTACATATAGGGAGAAGGATTCAAACAGCGTAAGGAGCGATACAGATTCAAAGGCTCAGCAGTAAACGGAATCGACATGCGCTGTGAAATCACCGTTTGCATCACGTCACCAGAGAGTACGTATTCCTTAATGGTATCGACAGCGTCTTTAAACTTGTCTTCAGAAAATCCAGATATAAAGTCGCTTTCTTTTATGTCAGTTTGTGTGGCTTCTTGAGCCGGCTCCGCGCAGGTATTATTCCGTAAACGATGAACCAATAAATCCAGTACCGACTGAGCTATTTGATAAGCATCTTCAGTGGCAGGGTCTGCATGATGAATAAGTATCAACTTGCCACTTAGGTTATCGAATACAACCAGCTGGTCAGACACCATAAGCAAGATATCAGGTGTACCCAAAGGATCTTCAGGACAGCTGTCAGCAAGCTTTGGTTCAATGTATCGAACGGTGTCATAACCAAAGTAGCCAACCAAACCGCCATTGAAGCGTGGTAAGCCTTCTATTTCGGGCACCTTGAAACGCGTTTGGAATTCCTCAACAAAAGCTAAAGGGTCACTGCACTCGTGTCGCTCGATGATTTCGCCATCTTGCTCGAGTGTGGCTGTGGAGCCAGAAATTCTAAGTACTTGCGTACAAGGCAAACCGATGATGGAGTATCGGCCCCATTTCTCGCCACCATGAACAGACTCTAGTAAATAAGAATAGGTGCCGTTAGCGAGTTTAAGATAAGTACTTAAGGGCGTATCGAGGTCAGCCAAGACTTCACGCGTGACAGGAATGCGATTGTAGCCTTGAGCCGCTAGTTGTGAAAAATGCTCAGGTGTCATAGGGTGTTCCTAACTAAATTCATAATCTATTAATTAAAACGAAGCGGTATACAGCGCAGGAGCTGCAAATATTGAACGAGCGCGTGCTCAATTAGCTAGCTTCGCCAGCGGCAGGGAAGCAGCGCACGAAGGGCTGCGAAATTATGAACGGATGTAGACACTGAACAGTCTCTCTACTCTAATCAATTAATAGGTATAAAACGGCCTACAGATTACCTCAGGCCTGTGAGTGAATCAATAGCTCAGGGTGCATGCTAGCTCGCTATTTGAGACTCTCATAGCTTTAAATATAGCAATTTTAGCCAAGGCAGCTGCTTAAGCTAAAAAAGACTACATTTTTTTGCTAAGACAGGTATATTAATTGAGGGCTAGGAATCCTTAGCTCAATGCGAACAGGATGTTTGCAGAATCTATTTCTATACTTTTTAAAAGGACTTAAAAATGAAGAACTTTCTTAAGCGCCCAACGATGGCGCTATCTGTGTTATTGGCTTCCTCATCACTTCAAGCTTTACCTGTTTATATCAATGAGTTTCACTATGATAATCAGGGGGCTGATCAAAATGAGTTTGTTGAAATAGCAGGCTTAAGTGGTACAGACTTACTTGGTTGGCAACTCGAGTTTTATAATGGCAATAATGGCCGACGTTATATGTCATGGGACTTATCTGGTAGTTTTTCCGATCAGCAGGCAGGCTATGGTGTGTTACCCTTTACCGGCTCTGGTGGTCTGCAAAATGGTGGCAATGATGGTATTGCCTTGGTAAATAATCTGGGCGACTTAGTACAGTTTATTAGCTACGAAGGCTCCCTTGTCGCAACAAATGGTTCAGCTTTGGGCGCCACAAGTATCGATGTTGGCGTTGTAGAGTCACCGTCTACGGCTTTGGGTAGCTCAATACAGTTAAGTGGCACAGGAGAAAGCTCTGAAGCGTTTGCTTGGGTCTTGGGGCAAGCTTCCCAAGGGGCTTTTAATACCGATCAACTTTATCAGGCGCCTATTGTTTCTGGTCCTGTCGTACCAGATATTCCGACATTCACTGAGCCGGGTTCAAACCCTGATGTGGTATCGGTACCAGAACCTGCCAGCTTAAGCCTGCTGGGCTTGGGGTTACTCTTACTTGGTCAAATACGCCGGGGCGCTAAAATGCGAAGTTAGGGGAAGTAGGCGCTCGGTTTTGCAACAAGCTGAGCGCCTTGGATGACGTTTGGGCTAGGAAATGCCAGCTAACTTGGCTCTCATTGCTGCGATGGTTGCCTGATAGTCATCGGTATTGAATATGGCTGAGCCGGCAACAAAAGTGTCGGCACCAGCTTGTGCTATCTCGGCTATATTGTTGATATTGACGCCACCGTCAATTTCCAATCGGATATCTTTACCTGAATCATTAATCAACTTGCGTGCTTGTCGAAGTTTATCGAGTGTACCAGGAATAAACTTTTGGCCGCCAAATCCGGGGTTAACGGACATGAGCAAAACCATATCGAGCTGGTCAAGGGTATGGTCAAGGTAGTGTAAGGGGGTAGCCGGGTTAAAAACTAAGCCCGCCTTGCAGCCACCATCTTTGATGAGTTGTAATGAGCGATCAATATGCTCAGAAGCCTCTGGATGAAAGGTGATATAGGTCGCACCAGCATCGATAAAGCTTTTGATCATATCATCGACTGGCTTCACCATTAGGTGAGCATCAATTGGAGCTGTCACGCCGTGCTTTCGAAGCGCCTCACAAACCATTGGGCCAATTGTCAGGTTAGGGACATAATGATTATCCATCACATCGAAGTGAACGATATCAGCACCGGCTTCGAGAACATTCTCGACTTCTTCACCTAGGCGTGCAAAGTCGGCAGAAAGAATAGAGGGGGCGATCAAAAATTGGCTCATGGTTTCCTCGGAATTAATAATTTGCGCTATTCTAACGTAGAAGCGCTGGTGCGAATAGTTTAGTTGCCGATAAGTAAAGTGTTAAGCCTATTGATGATAGGTTTGTGCCTCCGAGTGTCACTAAGATGAGTTTTTATATGAAATGGTTTTGCCTTGCTCTTGTTACTCTTATATTCAGTTCTAGCATGGTGCTGGCGGAAGATGCACCTGACGCCTCTGAAGGCAAAGAAGAAAGTGAAACCAAGAGTGAGGCGCTTAGAGTTGGACATATAGATCTAGATAAGGTGACTCAGCAAGCCCTGATATCGGAATTGAGGCAAAAAGAAGTAGTTTGGCTGGATGTTGAGTACCCCATACCTGAAGGTGGTTCTTCTGCTGGAAGTGTTCAGGTTCTGGCTTTACAAAGACCTTCTCAAAAGCCGCAACAACATGGTGCTGTTTTATTGGTTCCTGGTATCGGCCAGCATGCGGACTGGCCTCAAGTAATAAGGCCTGTACGCAGTGGGCTTCCAGAGGCGGGTTGGTATACCTTGGCGCTCTCATTACCAGGCGCTTCCATAGACAAAGTCCCAGAGCGAGCTTTACCAGTAAAGAAATTTGATGAGCTTGAACTAAGCCCTGCTTTGGCAGAAGCATTAAACAACAAGACAGCCAAAAACGAGGATAGTGGAAAAGATAAGTCAGATGGTGAGGCGGAAAAAAGTGAGCAAGCGGCAGACAAAGACGATGCAGTTACCGAAGACAGTTCTGATCCAGATAAACCTGTTGATATAGACCTTGCCGATAAAGAAAAGCAGCTAAAAGCAATTCCCTACCAAGACAAAGCGCTTGCGCACGTGAACGCTGGTATTTCGTACTTACAGCAGCAAGGCTATCAGAATATTGTTTTGTTAGCCTATCGCGCTTCAGCCAACATTGCCTTTGAGTATCTCAAGCAAAAGC